>CALUGX010000011.1 GCA_944320285.1 uncultured Prevotella sp. | reverse complement strand
TTAAGAAGAAAACTCGATGATACGATTTTGATTATAATTAAAAGGCATACACCTGAACTGCGGATGAACCCCTTTTACGATGTGTCTCGTCTGAGCTGTTTTTTTCGCCTGCGTCACCTTATAACAAAATAACCGTACCGGACGTATGAAGATTGTATAAAAAATTGTATATTTTTTTTGTCCGTAACTTATTTTTCATTACTTTTGCATAATGAACAAATGTGTGGACATACGCGCCTGTGACACGGCCCGGGCGGAAGCCGCATGAGTTTTTTGACCACATTACTTACTGGACTTTAAGATTCTGCGCGCCGTGCGGCTGTGTCCGTGCGTATATTTCACCGGGCTTGTATTAGCCGCGTTCCATACTATGGGTATAGATGTGTTTTTGAGAGAATATGAAAATGTGAATATATGATTTCAGCATCCGACCGAACATTTAAACTAGGCGTATTGTTGTCAGTGATAGACTGGCTGACATTCAACATCGTATTTTTATTGTCTTACACCCTCAACTGGTTTCCCTGGCTCGACTGGAATGGGCATTTCGCAACCTATATGCTGGCTGCAAACGTGGCTTACATCATAGCGTTGCAGTTTGTCACCATCAGCCTGCACCACAGGCAGTCGCAACCGGCCAAGGTGTTGAGTAACACGTCGCGCACGTCGGTGTTCTTCATCGTTATTTACACGTCCCTGCTCGGCGTCTTCACCGACGTCAGCGTGCCGGGCTTCGGCTCGTCACTATTCCTCACGGCCGTTGTCTTTCTTGCCACGACGCTGGAGCGTCTGTTCCTCCGCCATGTCATCATACACCTCCGCTTGAGCGGGCACGACATGGTAAAGGCTGTAATTTTCGGCACGGGCGACATGGCGCAGAAGGTGGCCAATGTTATGTCTGACGGCTGGAACGGCTACTGTTTGCTGGGATGCTTCACCGACAAGGGCGCGCAGCAGCTTGTTGCTGCAGACACCGGCAAACCGGTCAAGCGGCTTGGCGACAAGGCGGCGATAATCGATTTCATAGAGCATAACAACGTTGATGAGCTTTACATAAGCGAAGTGCCGGGCTCGGACGTCGATTTCAAGACCCTCATGAAGGTGTGCGACAAGCATATGGTGCGTAGCTATTACGTGCCTTCTACAGTTTACGGCGAGTTCCGCAAGGCCAAGGTAAAGGAATTCGGCGACATTTACGTCCTCTCACAGTACGACGAACCCCTCCGCGATGTGCGCAACAGGCTGAAGAAGAGGTTGTTCGACTTTATCGTTTCCCTGCTTTTCATTTGCACGCTGTTCCCCATAATACTCGTTGTTGTCTACATCGTGTCGAAGATAACGATGCCAGGCCCGCTGTTCTTCAAGCAGAAGCGCACCGGCTATGACGGGCGGGATTTCTGGTGTTACAAGTTCCGCAGCATGAAGGTTAACAAGGACTCTGACACCGTGCAGGCCGTTAAGGACGATTCGCGCGTCACAAAGTGGGGGGCTTTCATGCGCCATACGAACATTGACGAGCTGCCGCAGTTCATCAATGTGCTGAAGGGAGACATGAGCCTTGTTGGTCCGCGGCCGCATATGTTGGCACATACAGACTATTATTCGGAACTTATCTCAGACTATATGATACGCCATTACGTCAAGCCGGGCATCACCGGATGGGCGCAGACTCACGGCGAACGTGGCGAGACTAAGACCGTAGACGATATGCGTCGGCGTGTGGAGAAGGACATCTGGTATATTGAGCACTGGAGCTTTTGGCTTGACATCCAGATTATGTTCAAGACCATTTCTGACGCCATTCACGGTGACGAGAAGGCTTATTGAGTTTTTTAGCAACCGGGCTGTTAGCAAACAAGATACGAGTAAACAAGCAAATAAGGAGATTTGCATATTAAAGATGCGGTTGGCATCATGCAAATCTCCTTATTTGCTTGTTTGCTCGTCTACTCGTTTTTAAAGATTTCTCCTTGTTCTGTTTGTTTGCTTGTCCCTTGTCTGATTAAAATCAGAATGTCACAAACTTGGTGTTTGTTATCGTTATGTCGGGGTTGTCCTTGATTTCCTTGTCTTTTTTGGTGTAGAAGAACGTGGAGTTGTCTATTGTCACGTCGTGGACGCACTCCATGCCGGGCAGACCCGTTACGGCGACGGCTGTCTTGACGTTGCGGCAGGTGACGTTGGATATGTGTATGTCGGTGAACTCCGGGGCGAACGGAGCGTCCTTCTGCACGGTGGCAGCTTTGCCGTCGTTCTCTTTCACGCTGTATTTCTTGTCGATGTAAGTACAGTCGAACACTATTGCCTCGTCCTTGATGTCTGTCATGTAGATGTCGCTGATGTAGATTCCTTCGGTCTTTCCGCCGCGGCCTATGCCGCTTTTGAAGCGCAGTCCGGTGTCCGTGCCGCAGAATGTGTTGTGGCGCACCACGATGTTCTTCATTCCGCCGGAGAACTCCGAGCCTATTACAAAGCCTCCGTGGGCGTGGAACACTTTGTTGTTTTCAATCAAAATGTTCTCGCAAGGGCCGTATTTCACACCAGATTCCCCTGCTCCGCCTTTCATGCAGATACCGTCGTCGCCGGCGTCAATAGTGTTGTTTACTATGAGCACGTTGCGGCATGAGCTGATGTCGAGGGCGTCGCCGTTCTGTGCGTTCCAGGGGCAGCGGATGGTAACGCCGTCAACAATTACGTTCTTGCTGCGCGTCGGTATCAGGTGGAACTTGGGAGCGTTCTGTATAGTTACGCCCTCAACGAGCACGTTCTCACAGTCGGTCAGGCGGATGAGATGGGTGCGCATCTTCTCCTGTTTTTCAGGAGTGTCGGCCACGTTGGGGTAGTTTTTCAGGTTGAACGGAAACCACAGTTTGCCTTCTTCGGCCTCAGTGCCGCCCATATATTTAAACTCTTTCCACTCCGTGTCGCTCACCTTTGAGCGTTTCACTGGTCTCCAGTAAGCCCCGTTGCCGTCAATCACGCCTTCACCCGTGATGCTTACGTTCTTGCGTTTGCTTGCGCTGATCATCGGCGAGCACTTGGAGTCCTTCTTTCCGTCATTCACCTTGATGAAGTCGTTTTTGTCCGGCGAGGCCAGCAGCACGGCATTGCGCTCCAAGTGCAGGTCGATGTTGTCTTTGAGCGAGATAAGTCCGCAGAGCCAGATGCCTTCAGGTACGACGAGGTGTCCGCCGCCCTGCTTGTTTAGCGCGCTGATGGCTTTTCTGAATGCCTCTGTGTTGAGCGTCAGACCGTCGCCTACGCCGCCGAAGTCCTTGATGTTCACCGTATTGGCCGGTATCGTCGGTGCTGTCACCGCCGGCATTTCCACGGGCAAGTTGCTGTAATAAGTAGTGTAATCCTTCGCCTTGGCAGTACCTATTGCGAGCATCATTGCCAGGCATAATAAAGCTGTTTTCTTCATGTTTATGATTAGTTTGTAAGTTTTTTTGTAGTAAATTCTGCAAAGATAATGCAAATGAGCTGCAATGTAAATTTACTTATAAATTGCCGAATGCAGCTTATTTTCTGCAAAGATAGCATGATTTTGGTTTGCTTCAAAGCAATAAACGTTTTTTAATACGTGGCCGTCCATTTTGCAAAAGGTGTCCTTTTGCGTTGCAATTAGTGTCCTTTTGCGTTGCAATTAGTGTCCTTTTGCGTTGCAATTAGTGTCCTTTTGCGTTGCAATTAGTGCCCTTTTGTAGGATGCTTTGTGTTTGGTTGCATTTTGTCATGTTATAGCTTGTTTTATAAATAATATGTCAAAAATCGGCGTTTTTATATTACTATTCAATATTTATTTGTATTTTTGTGCCTAAAACAATAATAAACAGACATAGAGAATGTGTGAAGCTAAAAGCCGTAATATTGTTGACGGCTATGAAAACATAACCGAAGCCTTGGGCAAAGGCAGGATACTTGTGCTCGACGGAGCTATGGGCACGATGCTGCAAAGCATGGGGCTGTGCGAGGCCGATTATCGTTCCGGCGTATTGGCCGGCTGCCAGAAAGAACTGAAAGGTGACAACGAGTGCCTCAACCTTACGCGCCCCGACGTGGTGAGGCGGATACATGACGGATACATATCTGCCGGGGCGGACATCATAGAGACTAATACTTTCGGGGCGAACAGCATCGCACAGAGTGAATACGGCTGTGCAGGGTTTGCATACGACATGGCTTTCGAGGGTGCGCGCATAGCCAGAGCCGCCGCCGACAGCGCAATGCAGAGCGGCGCAGGGCGGCGCATATATGTTGCGGGGAGCGTGGGGCCTACGTCAAAGTCGCTCACGCTCTCGCCCGACATGGCCGACCCGGCGTGCCGCTCCGTGACGTTCGACGAGATGGCCGAGGCCTACGCCATGCAAATCCGAGGGCTGATTATGGGCGGGGCGGACTTGTTGATGATTGAAACGTGCTTTGACGCCCTGAACGCAAAAGCCGCCCTATACGCTCTGTGGCGGGTGCTCGGCGATGACGCCGTGGTTTCCTGTGGGGCAGTGAGGCGCAGGCTTGCGGCCGGCGGGCATTTCCCCGTGATAGTGTCCGCCACGGTGAGCGACCGCAGCGGACGCACGCTGACCGGGCAGACGCTTGAGGCCTTTTATGCGTCGGTGAGCCATTATCCCCTCACGGCGTTCGGCCTTAACTGCTCGCTCGGTGCCGACGAGATGTATCCTATGGTGAAAGAGGCCGCCGCTTTCGCCCGGTGCGCCGTGAGCTGCCATCCCAACGCCGGACTGCCCGACGGTCTCGGCGGTTACGGGGAAACGCCGGACGAAATGGCGAGGGCTATGGGGCGCATGGCAGCCGACGGACTGCTCAACATCGCCGGCGGGTGTTGCGGCACTACGCCGGCGTACATCCGCGCCATCGCCGAGGCTGTAAGGGAGTGCCGTGCGCGTAAGTTTGAGTCAGGTGAAGCCAGTGCCGGCACAGAGCCGCTTACCGTTAGCGGGCTTGAGGCCGTGCACATCGACCTGAAAACGCGCAATTTCACCAACGTAGGCGAACGCACCAACGTTGCCGGGTCGAGAAAGTTCGCGCGAGTGATATCCGCCGGCGACTATTCCGGGGCTTTGCAGATAGCCGCCGGGCAGATAGAGGGTGGTGCCGACATCATAGACGTAAACATGGACGACGCCATGCTCGACAGCACCGCCGAGATGGAGAAATTCATCCGATACGTGGCCGGCGACCCTGCCGTGGCGCACGCCGCTCTGATGATAGACTCGTCACACTGGGACACAATTGTCGCCGGACTGAAGAATGCACAGGGTAAGTCGATAGTCAACTCGATAAGTCTGAAGGAGGGCGAGGCCGCATTCCTGGCGAAAGCGCGGGAGATACGTAGGCTTGGCGCGGCAATGGTGGTGATGGCTTTCGATGAGGAGGGACAGGCCACGACTTATGAACGTAAGATAGATATATGTACGCGCGCGTATCGTCTGCTAACCAAAGAGGCCGGCATTCCGCCACATGACATCATCTTCGACGTCAACGTTTTGGCTGTAGGCACGGGCATTGAGGAGCACGCCCGCTACGCCGTTGACTTCATAAAGGCCGTCCGCTGGATTAAGCACAACCTGTCCGGGGCTCTCACTTCGGGCGGAATATCAAATCTTTCGTTCGCCTTTCGTGGCAACAATCCTGTGCGCGAGGCCATGCATTCGGCGTTTCTTTACCACGCGATAAAGGCCGGGCTCGACATGGCCATTGTCAATCCGGGTATGCTCCAGATTTATGACGAGATAGAGCCGGGACTGCTTAAATGCGTGGAAGACGTTATCCTCGACGCTGACGGCGGGGCAACGGAGAGGCTGATAGCAAAGGCCGGTGAGATAGCAGCGGCCAAGACAAAAGAGGGAAACGGGCTTGTCACCGATGTTGAGGCTCAAGTCGTGGCCGAGGCTGCGCCGGGCGAGCGCGTAATAGAAGCGTTGGTAAAGGGTAAGTCGGATGATTTGGAACATGATTTGGCGGAATGCCTTGCCGAGTATGGTTCTGCCGTGAAAATCATCGAAGGCCCGCTGATGGACGGGATGAAGCGCGTTGGCGAACTGTTCGGCGACGGAAAGATGTTCCTGCCGCAAGTGGTGAAGTCGGCCAAGGTGATGAAAGGCGCCGTTGACATACTGCAACCATACATGGAAACGGGGCGGGACAATGCGGAATACGGCACAGCAGACGCCGCGGCGCGCAAGCCGAAGATTGTCGTCGCCACGGTGAAGGGCGACGTGCATGACATAGGAAAGAACATAACGGCCATTGTGCTGGGCTGCAACGGTTTTGACGTGGTAGACCTCGGCGTCATGGTTGACAAGGAGAAAATCATAGAGACGGCAATCGGCGAACGTGCCGACATCATCGCAGTGAGCGGCTTGATAACGCCTTCACTTTACCAGATGGAGGAGCTTTGCCGTGATTTGGCCTGTCGGGGAATGGATGTTCCGCTGCTGATTGGCGGCGCCACGACCTCTGCTTTGCATACCGCAGTCAAGTTGGCACCGCTTTATGGCCACGTGTTTTATGGTTCTGATGCGTCAGCGACAGCTGTTAAGGCAAAGCGTTGCATAATTGACCGTGACGGATTTGAGGACGAAGAGCACGAAGCGCAGGCACGGATACGGGCACAATATAGTGATAGTAACCGGCGTGTCCATGAGTCATTGGCGGATGGAACAGTGACTGTTGGGACAACGTCAGGCCACGTTTTCCCCCGCGAAAGCTATCTCGATATGGCCGCCCCGGCGGGTGTAAGCGTTGCGGAAATATCCGTCGCCGACGTAATGCCGTACTTCGACTGGAAGATATTTTTTTCCGTTTATGGCTTAAAGTGTGGCGATATGAAGGCCGCAGCATCCATATTGGATGGATATAAGAAAAAGGCCGGGTATGTCATAAAACGGTTCTATGAGGATAAAGTATGCCGCATAATGGCTGGTTTGCACTGGTTCGACGCATATTCCGATGTCGGCGACATTTGCATAAATACGGCGCAAGGCTGTGAAACATGGCCGATGATGCGCCAAGAGAGGCCGGTTTGTTTGGCCGGCGGCGGCAAGGCGTGCCTTTCATTGGCTGATTTCGTGCCGCCAAAGGATTACGGTTTCACGTCGCCTATTGGAGTTTTCGCCGTCAGTGTGGATTGGAGAGACGTTTCCCGGATAGGATACGACGCCATGATGGAACACGCCGTAATGAGCACTTTGGCCGAGGCTGCGTCATCATGGTTGGAAGACAAAATAAGGACGGAAGTTGTGCCGTGCGGCGATTGGCGGATAATTAAGCCGGCTCCGGGTTATGCCAGTTGTCCCGACCATACTCTGAAGCGTGACATCCTGCGACTGTTGCCGGGGGCGGAAAAGCTCGGCATCAGGTTGACAGACAGTTGTGCCATGACTCCGGAAGCATCAATCTGTGGGTTGGTGTTTATCCATAAGCAAGCCGTTTACCCCGACATACGCCGCATATCGCATGACCGGCTCGAACGATACGCTGTAAGGCGCGGCATGACTCCGGACAAGGCACGTCGTTTCTTGTGGCATCTTCTTGAATAAGTGATGTCTTGACTGTGTGTCAGGTTTATTCTGTTACATTATGTTTTATTAAAACATGACATAAAATGAAAATAAGCGAAATACTTGCACGTGGCGGCGAAGCCTTCCCTTCGTTAGAGATTGTCCCGCCGTTGAAAGGTCTTACAAAGCAGGAACTTATCGAGTCGATACGGCCTTTCATGGAATTCAGTCCGCCATATATAAACGTCACGAGCCACAGGGACGAATACGAATACAGGCGGAAAGCCGACGGCACTTATTCAAAGCATCTTGTCAGAAACCGCGTCAGCGAAGTAGCCGTGTGCGGAGCCATCATGTCAGAGTTTGACATTGAGACCGTTCCGCACATCATCTGCGGAGGGGCTACGGCTGAAGAGATTGACAGCAAACTGCACGATCTCCGTTTCATGGGCATCTCCAACGTAATGGCGTTGAGAGGTGACAGCATTGTTGGCGAAAAGAGATTTACTCCGGTGCAGGGCGGTTACAAGTACGCCGGTGAGCTGGTGGCTGCCGTGAGGAAATTTGACGATTTCTTTTCAATCGGGGTAGGGGGCTACCCGGAGAAGCATTTTGAGGCTCCGAACATAGAAACCGACATTGCAAACTTGAAGAAAAAGGTTGATGCCGGGGCAGACTACGTTGTCACACAGATGTTTTTCGACAACAAAGTGTATTACGATTTTGTCTCAAAGTGTCGTGCGGCAGGCATAACAGTGCCCATAATCCCCGGTTTGAAACCGCTTTCTACCGTGAAACAGATTAATATGTTGCCCGAAGCCTTCTCCCTCGACATACCTTTTGAGCTGACAAGAGCGATGATTGAGACCGGCGACGACAAGGAAAAGGCTTACCGCACAGGTACGGAATGGTGCATAATGCAATGTAAGGACCTCATTGCTCACGGTGTCCCTGTGGTTCATTTTTATACGATGGGGCGGGCAAAGAATATCGTTGAAATCCTGAAAGAATGTTTCTGACAACCGTGTCAATATTAATCATTGATTGAAAAGCAAATGAATTGACACATAAAAGAAAACATCCGATAAGTTGCTTTGCACAATCTTATCGGATGTTTAATTTGTACGCCTGCAGGGGTTCGAACCCTGGACCCTCTGATTAAGAGTCAGATGCTCTACCAACTGAGCTACAAGCGCGTCAACATTTGTTATTTCTCAAATGCGAGTGCAAAGGTAGTTGTTTTGTTTCAAACCTCCAAAGATTTTGCAAACTTTTTGCGAAAAAAACTTTTATTTTGTATGAAAAAGTGTTTTTTATGAGTGTTTTCATGGCTATGGCTGATGATTCTACGGGTTTTAATATGTCTTTAGTTGTAGGATTATTATATTAAAAAAATGCAGTCTTAATTGCTTATTTTTGTCAGAAAGATTGCTAACGGATGATGATATTTGTGTTTTTTTTGATGTGGTAGAATTGAAAGTTGGTGTCAGGATGTAAGAAAACGCTAATGAAGCGATGGTTGCAGAAGTCCTGTGTTTTATCTATAATAATCTGTTGGCGGAATTATTTTGAGCGGTACGGCGATTGTTACTGTCTTGTCCTGGCAAAAGTTGACACATTTTTTATCGTTAATAAATGTGTCAACTTTTGCCAGGACAAGACATCAGATTGCACGGACTGCGAATAAAGCCTGTAAAGTGTTATATGCCAGCGGTTTATGTTTGCACACGAAAAATACTGTTATTTTCATTGAAAGGTGGAGCAATTTATTCTACGGCGAATATAATGTTAAAATGGAAATCAATGTGACGTGTAATAACTTGATTGTCTTACAAAATGATATGCCTTGCCGGAAAATCGGATTTCATCACACGTTTTTCACGCTCGGCAAAACAAATATTCGATAAATGGAAGGTAACAGGAACATAACTTTTGACATTATGAAAGGCGTGGGCATCCTTTTGGTGATAATAGGCCACGTAGCTAATGGCTATGGTGTGGCTCCTTTTATTTATGTTTTCCATATGCCACTGTTTTTCATCGTGTCAGGATACTTTTATAAGCCCAAGCAGCCGTCGGCATTGTTAAAACGTGACGCAAAGCTGTTGCTGTTGCCGTATTGCCTTGTCGCAATGTTGATTCTTTTGTACGGGGCTACGATGGCTTTTATCAGGCATGATGCAAGTAAATTTACTTACTGGCTGGAGGCTTTTCTTTATGCCGGTGTTCCTGAGCCAACCATTAGTTCGTTGTGGTTTTTGCTTGCGATGTTTTGGTGTAGGATGGTGTATAATTTGTTAAACGTTTATTTTTTTGAGCACCTTACTAACTGTAAAACAATATTATTGGGAGTAATAACACTTATTATCTTTGTTGTGTCGGTGAGATTTATTCCGGTGGAATATAATTATTATTGTTGGGCCATCGGACTTTCCTCAATGTTTTTTTACATGATTGGCCACGTCGCAAGGTTGTCTGATTTGCATCTTTCAAAAGTGGCGTCCGTACTGTTCGTTATATTGGGATTTTATTGTTTGTATCTGAGTACGGGCGAAGTGGATATGCACCATAACCGCTTTGATTGTCTGCCTTTAAATATAATTGCGGCCGTGTCTGTCACATACTTTATATATTTGGTTTGTGCAAGATGTAAAGATTTAAAGATAGGAAATAGGTTGGCATGGTTCGGGCGTTATTCTCTCGCGGCATATTGCATACATTCCTTTATGTTTATGATAGTACCTTGGGATAAATTGTTGAGGATGTTCATTCCGTCAGGCAACGAACTGCTCGTCAGCGGCGGCGTAACGTTGCTGCATATTGCTATTTCGATAGCTTTCTGTTTGTTTGTCGGGCATGTCAGGATGATGCGTGCCGTTTTCAGCATTAAGTAAATGAATATTCGCAATCATCCTAATCATGCAAAAATGTGTATGAACTAACAAAGCATTTGTCTTTAACTCCTTAGCGACCGCAGGGAGCGTTAATTATTTTAACTCCTTTAACTACTAATGAACGGACGATGTTTCTTTCAGTGATAATTCCGGTTTATAATGCCGCGCCGTATCTGAGGCGTTGCATCAATAGCGTTGTGGCGCAGGACATGGGCGGGGAGCTTGAATTGCTTTTGATTGACGACGGAAGCACTGACGCCTCCGGGACTGTTTGTGACGAATATTCGTCAAAGTATGGTTGGATACATACGTTCCACATTGCAAACGGCGGCGTAGGCGCGGCCCGTAATTATGGTGTGGAACGTGTGAGGGGTGAATATTTTACATTCATCGACGTTATAGATCCGGGGCTTTATAAGGAAGCGCTAAGGTTGCACGGTGTGCAGCCGGCTGATTTATATGTTTTCGGCTATAAGGATTATCCCGCAAGGCACGGGGGCAGGCATAGCGTGCCGCAACGGTTTTACGCGGGCGGTGAGGCTCTTGCGCAGTTGTATTTGCAGATGAAGCAAGATTATCTGATGTTTCCTGTTTATAACAAAATCTTTAAGACTGGTGACTGCGGGCGGTGCCGTTTCGCCACGGGCATACATTATTACGAAGATTACCTCTTCTCGCTTGACTGCCTGAAGAATGTGAAAACGGCGTGGGCGTTGGATATGGCGGCCTATAATTATGTGCATCATGGAAAAGAGCACTTGGGCGGGAAGCATACCGAACCTGACGTGGTAGTGGCGGTGGCGCGTGAAATAAAAAGGCGTAGCGAGTTACTGTTTCAAACCAAACCGTTGGCAGAGTGCACGTTATTGGAATATTATAACAATCTTCTGCATTCCGTAGACTGTTGCGGCAGCCTGAAGCAACGGACGGTTTATATACGTGTGCTTTTGGATGAATTTAAAAAGTATGGCCACAAGGAAGACTTTAGAAGGTTTCTTGGGCGTAGGCGGATGTTGCTGTCGCTTCCGACCGTTTGTGGCGTTCTTGTGATGTGTTATTTGCGTATCATTCTTTTAAAGTTAAGTCATTGAAGTAGGTAGTTAAAGACATTTGCCTTGTTGGAAAAGTCAAACATAAATTGAATACATCCACAGCTTTGATTGCGGATTTCATATTTAAAATTACGATAACGGGGAGAAAATGTATAAAGGTTATAAAGTCGTGGTAAACACGGTCGCGGGCCGCCGTCGATATATGCAGTATTTGGTGCCTCCGGTGTTGAATGCCGGGATAGTGGATCGCTATGACATTTGGATAAACACGCACGATATGGCGGATATTGAGTTTTTCAAGGAATTGGGCAAGAAATATCCTAAGGTTAACCTTGTGTGGCAACCCGACGGGGTGGTTGACGGCATTTCAACGATTAATGCTTTTTATCGTTTCTGCTGTGACGAAGATACCATTTACATGAAAGTTGATGACGACGTAATATGGTTCGAGCCCGGTTTGTTTGAGAAAATGGTGAAGTTCAGAATTGACAATCCTGACTATTTCCTCGTTTCGCCGCTTTTCATCAACAATGCCTTGTCAACTTATCTGTTACAAATTCATGGCAAGATAAAGTTAGACCGGTATTATATGAGCCAGTGTGCCGAACGTACATTGTGTCTTGACGGCTGGTTCGCGGCCGACTTGCATGACTGGTTTATTGAAAACTACCTGAAGCCGGGGACATACGGCAAACTTTACGTGGGCAAGCACCCTATGGGGATGACGCGGTTCTCGATAAATTGCATACTTTGGTTTGGCCGGGATATGGCGGTATTTAACGGCGACGTGCCCGGCGACGATGAAGAGTTCTTGAGCTGCATAAAGCCTACGCAGTTGGGTAAATGTAATTGCTTTAACGGCGACGCCGTTGTTGCGCATTTTGCTTTCGGCCTGCAACGGAAAGGATTGGATAAGAGCTGCATATTAAAACGTTATGGTGACACGTTGCACTCGCTATGGAAGAATGACGATAAACTGCATGAAACCGACTTGTGCGTGCAAGAAATCATCGTCGACGTTGAAAGCCGCTCGGCGGAACTTTCGGCCATGAAGTCGCCGTATAGAAGCGTGCCTCACGGCAAAACGTCTCTTATCATGAGATTGGGCAAGAAACTGCCCCGCAACGTAAGGGCTGCAATCCGCGAGTTGCAGAGAAAGCAAAAATACAAATTCATAATGCGATGAGAAGATACGATTTCCTTATCGTCGGAGCCGGACTATTTGGCGCAACCTTTGCGCACTTGGCAACGAAAAAGGGAAAAAGCTGCCTTGTGGTTGACAAGCGCTGCCACGCCGGGGGCAATGTCTATTGCGAGAATATAGAAGGCATCAATGTGCATAAATATGGGGCGCATATTTTCCATACGTCAAATAAGGCAATATGGGATTTAGTAAATTCAATAGTCGGATTCAATCGTTACACCAATTCGCCGGTGGCTATCAGTAAAGGCCAGTTATACAACCTGCCTTTCAACATGAACACGTTTTACCGGATGTGGGGCGTGACGACGCCGGAAGAAGCGGAGGCAAAACTCGCCGAACAGCGTGCCGAGGCCGTGGAAGCCCTGAACGGGCGTGAACCGCAAAACCTGGAAGAACAGGCGTTGGCGTTGATAGGGAAAGACATCTACGTGAAACTTATCAAGGGATACACCGAGAAACAGTGGGGACGCCCCTGTACGGAGCTTCCGGCTTTCATCATCCGCCGTCTGCCGGTGCGATTGGTGTTTGACAATAATTATTTCAACGACAAGTATCAAGGCATACCGATAGGCGGTTATAACCGTCTTATCGAAGGTTTGCTTGGCGGGGCTGACGTCCGTTTGGGGTGTGATTATTTCGACGACCGCGCAGAATTGGACGGTATAGCAGGAAAAGTGATATACACAGGGCCGATAGACGAGTTCTATGGTTACAGGTTCGGGCATCTGCAATACCGCACGGTTTCGTTTGAGACTGAAGTCCTCGACACGCCCAACTTCCAGGGTAATGCCGTCGTGAATTACACTGACAGGGAAGTGCCTTACACACGCATAATAGAGCATAAGCATTTTGAAATGTTCGGGCAGGACGTTTATGATGTTCCAAAGACTGTGATAAGCAAAGAGTTTTCAACGGAATGGCAACCCGGAATGGAACCATATTACCCAGTTAACGACGCTGCCAACAATGCCTTGGCCGGGCGTTACCGCACGTTGGCTGCACGTGAGGCGAATGTCGTTTTCGGCGGGCGACTGGCCGATTATAAGTATTATGACATGGCTCCGGTGATGGAGCGGGCGATAAGTCTGGCCGAGCAGGTCTTATAAAAAATGAAAGAGCGTAAAGTGAGTAAAAAATACAGCATCGTAATAGGCAACCGTAATGCCTTTTACAGGACCGCAGGATACAAAGCTCCGCATGACGTGCGCATTACGTTAAGCAGTCTGGGCTTTGAAAGCGTCTTCTTTGACGGTAATTCAGGAATAAAGCTCGTCTCGTTGTTGCAAATAATGCTTCGGCTTGTCAAGTTCGGTTTTCATTTGCGCAAGGACGACATCTTGTTTGTCCAATATCCGTCATACCCGCTGCTGTTCGTCGTCATGCCGTTCTTCCTGCATTGCCGTAACAGGGTGGTCTTGATACATGATTTCCATTCACTGCGCTTAAGGGGGCGGATGAGCCTCTTGGAAAAGTTGAACATACGTTTTTTCAATAAGGTAATCGTCCACACGCGCAACATGAAAGATTATTTGTCAACGCTTTATCCCGGCAAGCAATATTACGTTTTGGGCTGTTTCGGATATATGCTTGAACGTTCCAACGGCGGTGACGGGAGAAGCCAACGTGAAGACAGGCGCACACTTTCGGCGGAAATATGTTTCGCCGGAAACTTGGATAAAAGCGTGTTCGTGCGCCGGCTGGTTGCGGAAAACGGTATAGGTTGCAAATATCATTTATATGGCAATCTGAAAACGATGGGTAGCGTTGATGCGCCTAACATTATTTATGAAGGAGTCTTCCATCCTGACACGGTAGGTTGTTTAAAAGGCAGTTGGGGGCTTGTATGGGATGGGGACAGCACATCTTCTTGTGATGGATTTTTGGGTGAATACCTTAAGATAATAGCTCCGCATAAATTTTCCCTTTACATAGCCGTTGGCCTGCCTGTCATCGTCTGGAGCGGATCGGCTATGGCGGATGTCGTAAGGAATAAGAATATAGGAATAGTCATAAACAGTCTGTATGACTTGAAAGCTAAGATTGAAAGTATCTCGCAAGGGGAATATCAATCAATGATAAAAAATGTACATGAATTTGGGTTGCAGGTGCGTGATAATTTGATGCTGAAAATTGTAATGTCTGATGTCATGGGTTAAAGCAATAATTACAATCTGATTTTAATAAACCCTTATTATAATAACGGTATTTGCAATTTATTTCTGATTGGCAGTATTCTAAGATTTAGCTTAAAGATATGTCATATTTGTTATATTTTTTAAGACGTAATGTAATATTCCTTTTATTGGCGTTCAGTTTGGTGGCTGAGGCCATAGTCATAATTCCTTTTAAGGAACTCATATATTTTGCTGGCATAATTTATGTTGCTTTTTATGTGGTACGAAACAATGCGCAGAATAATAACTTTTGGATGTATTATGTTTCGTTCTTAGCCGTATGTTTTCTTTCGAGCATAATGGCGTTCACTATTGATTACAGGCTTTTTGCTTTTACTTTTTTGCTATTTGTATTCACACCTATAACAAATTCTTTTAAAATATTCTTGTTTAGGAGGAAGTATTTGTATTTCTGCTTAATGGCGTTCCCGTTTTTGGGTGTTGTGTCGATATTGTGCTATTTTCTTGGTGTAAATTATTTTATTCCTGATGATGCCAGTGGTGCCAATTTGCTTGATTTCTCTGCAATATTTCCTCATCCTATGTGGTTAGGGGCGGCAGTAGGTCTTTCAAATGTAGTGTTGGTATGGTTGTTGTTTTCGGCGAAGAATAAGATTTATGTTTGTTTGTGTGCAGTTTTGTTGTTGTTATCCATTTATCTGTCGGTAGTAGCAGCTTCAAGGTCGGCATTTTTTGCTTCAGTGATAGCGATGATTATTTTTATCATACTGAGGTTGCATAATTTTAAAAAAGTCATCATTGCGGGAATTGTAATATCCGTGATAGCTATAGCCATCCTTCCATTTTACTTGATCGGTGCTGAAAGAATGCAAGATAAGTTTGATAAGGCACAAGGCAAATATGGCAGTAGGACAGAGTTGTTCGTATCTGGACTGTCATCTCTTGAAAAGAGTCCGTTGTTTGGTGAGGGGTTTGCAGTTAAATATAACACAGAAGGCGAAAAATATGTAGGAAGAATGGAGACAGGCTCCGGTTGGCTTTCCATATTAGCGCAAACAGGAGTGTTGGGCTTTGCAATAGTTTGTGTGTTGGTGTTAAAAGTGAGGAAGGTTTTTCCCTATCTGTTTATTGACAATAAACTGTTGTTGTATTTTATTTCGTTCCTTTACCTTTGTTTGCATTCATGTTTTGAGGGATATTTACTTACGGTCGGATATTACCCATGTATTTTGTTCTGGGCGTTATTGGGCTTTCTCCACGTATATCCATATTATAAGGATAAAGAACTTAAATATATCAAAGTTCTGGCACTCGGTCGTGATGTCTGTTTTTCTGAGGAAAAAGTAAGGCTATAAGATTTTAAAGTTTACAAGATTTATGAATTTCCTCTTGAATTGTTTGGTAGTAATATTCCCTTGGAAGATCAGGCGTTTGATACTTAACCGCTTTTATCATTACAATATACATCCAAAGGCACGGATAGGTTTTTCATACATATATCCTAAACATCTTATCATGGAAGAAGGGGCGACGATCGGACACCTGAATGTTGCGATACATCTTGATAAAATCACGATGGGGAAAAATTCGATAATATCGCGTGGTAATTGGATAACTGGATTTCCGATGGGAACTAATTCAAGGCATTTCAGCCATAATAAAGAACGGAACAGTGAACTTATAATAGGAAAAGAGTCTGCAATAACCAAAGAACACCATATAGATTGTACGGACATGATACGTATTGGAGATTTTGTGACGGTTGCAGGTTATCGTTCACAATTATTAACCCATTCTATAGATGTTTACGAAGGACGTCAAGATAGCCATCCGATAGTTATCGGGGATTATTGTTTTGTGAGTACGGGAGTGAAAATATTGGGCGGGAGTGTATTGCCCGATCATTCTGTATTGGGTGCTGGAGCTGTGTTAACCAAGAAATATATTGAACCTTTCAAACTTTATGCCGGAGTACCGGCAAATCCTGTTAAAGACATCATTCATTGTGCAAAGTATTTTAACAGAGACAAAGGTTTTGTTTATTGATTTATGAAAGTCGTCCATTTTGTTACCGCCATTGACTATTCATTGGGAGGGGTATCGGTATATATGCAAATGCTGGCAAAGGAATTGGGCAAGTTTGTTGACTTGCTCGTAGTGACACGGCAGACGGCAGACCCTTTGCATTTGGATAATTGCCGGGTTAAGTTTTTGCCTTTTCCGATGAACAAGATTTTCATGTTCAGGGATGAATGGGTAAAGATATTGGAAGACGAACAGCCAGACATTGTGCACATCAATGGCATTTGGATGATACAAACGTGGATTGTGCAGCGCGAGGCGTTACGGATGGGATTTAAGACGTTGATAACCCCGCACGGGATGCTTGAGCCGTGGATAATCAGGCGGCATTATTTGTCAAGGAAACTGCCGGCCCTTTTGCTATATCAGAAAAAGGCTTTGAGGAAAGCAAAGGTTTTGATAGCCACGGCTGAAAGCGAAAAGGAAAACATCTTGAGGTTAGGCTATAATAAGAACGTTGAGGTAATATCTAATGGCATAGCCGTGGATAGTGTCAAGATGAAGACTTCTTGGAAGCGTACACGCCGCATATTATTCCTTTCGCGTGTGCATATAAAGAAAGGAGTTGAATTGCTGATTGACGCCGTGCGCTGTCTTAGCAGCGAGTTGGAACAATACGAGGTGATTGTGGCCGGCGAAGGTGACGCAGATTATATCGTAGCGTTGAAAGATAAAGTGGATGACGCCGGAATGAGCGGCATTGTCAGGTTTGTAGGCGGCGTGTATGGCGAGGATAAGTGGAGCTTGCTTAGGAGTGCGGATGTGCTCGTATTGCCTACTTTTTCTGAGAATTTCGGCATCGTCGTGGCCGAGGCTTTGGCGTGTGGCACGCCTGTAATTACAACCAAAGGTGCGCCGTGGCGCGATCTTGAAGAATGGGGTTGCGGATGGTGGATAGAGCGTAGCGTTGAGGCGTTGGTGGCGGCAATGAGAGCTTTCTTGGCTTTGACGCAAGGTGAACGCGAACGCATGGGGTGCAACGAGCGCAGGCTTGTTGAGGCTAAGTATTCATCACGACAGATGGCTGCGAATATGTATAAGTTGTATGGGCGTTTTGCAAAACATGGCAAATCGCAATGCGATTGATGCCCTTTTGCGTTGTAAAACGTGCCCTTTTACAGTCTAAAATGGCACATATTGGTAAGTTTTTGATTATCAGTGGGTTGTGGAATGTTTGAAAAATGTTGCATAAAAGCGAAAAACACCGGCGTTCGGTGTTAGCCTTATGGATATTGATTACGTGCATTTTAAGTCTCCTTACACCACGGCCAACCGCGTGAGGCGTATGCTTTGGACGGTTTGCTGGACGCTGTTGGCACGGCCTTTTCCCAAAAGTACGCTTATGCCGTGGAAGCGTTTTCTGTTGCGTTGCTTCGGGGCGAAGATTACCGGGACTGCTAATGTGTATGCGTCGGCAAAGATTTTTATGCCGTGGAATTTGGTGATGAAGGCCCATGCCTGCCTCGCGTCAGGCGTAGATTGTTACAATGCGGCCATAGTGGAGATAGGCGTTAATGCCACGGTGAGCCAGAGGTGCTTTTTGTGTACGGCTTCTCATGACATTGCCTCGCCACGCCATGAGCAGACCGAGCACCCCATACGGATTGGCGATAGGGCGTGGGTGGCGGCCGAGGCCTTTGTAGGGCCGGGCGTCACCGTGGGTGAAGGGGCGGTAGTAGGTGCGCGTGCCGTCGTTTTCAAAGACGTTGAGCCGTGGACTGTGGTCGGCGGCAATCCTGCAAAGGAATTGAAAAAAAGAGTTTTATCAGCAGACGGGCAGTCTGCTGGCAAGTGGCGTGCAAACGAGTGACGAGCAACAAGCGAACCAGCGACGAATGCGCAGAATTGCCGGCAAGGGAGCGTGCACGGTTGTTGCGGAGAGAGGCCTTACACCGTAAATATGCCGTGGCCGTCAGCCTTTATGCCGATACGGACATCGCCCTGTGTAAGATTGCCGAGGCGTGCGGCGTAAGTGCGGGCGCACTGGGCAACTATTTGCGGCGGTATTGGCGTGGGTTGGTGTTGCGGCGCAACGGTTTTAAGGCCGATGGTGGCGATCTGCACGGTGTCAAGATGTTGCAGGTGGGCAGGCAGAACGCCGTGGCGCACGCCAAATATAAGGATGCAGTGGCGGCTTGCTGTTCGCCTGATTACATAGAAATGAACATTTCGCAGATAGCGCGGCGTTACGGGCTTGATGCTACGGCATTGGCAAATTTCATGCGTGTGCATTATTCTGACATTCTTGTTAGGCGTGAAAGTCTGCGCAGTAAATTGTGCCTTAGCGAAAATGTATGGCACGGTGCACGGCCTGAATGTGTGGAGCAATACGCCGGGGCGGTGGAGCTTTACCGCACAACGGACATGACCGTGGCCGAGATAGCCGAAAAGTGTGGCGTGTCAGAAAGCGGACTGAGCCAGCATTTGCGCTTTTACCATAAAGACGTCTTGGTGAAAAAACGCAAAGAGCGCGAAGCCGCCGCGTCGTCGGTGAAGACTTACGGCGGACTCTCCGGCAACGGGAGGACTTACAAGCCGTCGCCCGCCACGGAAGAGAAGTATGCCGTCGCCTTGTCATTATACAAGTCCACATCGTTGACGGTGAAAGAGATTGTCCGTCGGACAGGCGTGTCTTCGGAGGGCTTCCGTGCTTATCTTTACAAGTGGCATAAGGATTTGGTGCTTGAACGTTTCGGCATACATGGAGGCGCTGGTGACGGCACAGACCTTCGGCGTATGCCACGGCGCATGAAACCCGTAGCTGCTAAATACGCCTCGGCTATCGAGAGCTTGCGCCAGAAGCCTCGGCCTGTGGCCAAGGTTGCGGCTGAATTTGGTTTTAATCCGGATGTGTTCAGGGCCTACCTGCACAAGCACGAACCAGAACTGGCGCACAGACACGGCATGATGCGTATGGCTGACGGGCGGACAATGTCGCGCGTCATACATGAGAAATATGCCGAGGCCGTCCACCTTTACACCACTACGACCGAGAGTCTGCGTTCAATCGCTGCGCGGCTGGGCTTGGTATATAAGACGGTTAGCGGCTTCATACGCCGTAATCATCCTGAAGCGTTGGCACGGCATAAGGAACTTGTGGCACGCTTAAAGGCAAAATAACAGGGTAGGTTATTTTTGTGTGACAAAGGATAATAATACAATGCTTGATATTTCAGTCATCATATTGACGTTCAATGAGGAGCTTCACATAAGGCGGTGCATTGACAATGCACGTAAGTTTGCTAAGGAAATTTTCGTTGTCGATTCGTATTCCACCGACAAGACTGTTGAAATAGCCACGGCGATGGGGGCGAAAGTGTATCGGAACATATGGGTAAATCATTTCCGTCAGTTTAATTGGGCATTGGCCAACCTGCCCATAACTACCGAATGGGTATGGCGTATGGATGCCGACGAATATTTGTCCGATAGCCTGGTAAAAGAGTTAAATGAATGTTTGCCGCACGCCGCCGCCGGCGTAAACGGCTTTACTGCTCCGTGCCGGCGCATCTTCATGGGGCGTTACATCCGGCACGGCATCGTCCCCTTGATATTGTTGAGGCTTTTCAGGTATGGCTTTGCCAGCTGTGAAAACAGGCTGATGGACGAGCACATACAGGTTAGCGGGGGCGTGGTTGAGGATTTGAAGGGGCCGTTTTATGACGACAACCTGAACGGCCTGGCTTGGTGGACCGCCAAGCACAACGGCTATTCCACCCGCGAGGCTGCCGACCTGTTGATGACAGAATACGGAATGCTTGACAATAAGATAAATTCCGGAGCGCATACGAATTTTGTACGCAAGGGCAAATTGTTATATGTTAAGTTGCCATTGTTCTTCAGGGCGTTTGCTTTTTTTGTTTACCGATATTTCTTCCGCTTAGGTTTCCTTGACGGCAAGGAAGGCTTCCTATGGCATTTCCTGCAAGGGTGGTGGTACAGGACGCTGGCCGATGCCAAGGTTTACGAGATAAAAAAGCGTTTCAACTTTGACGCAGAGAAGATAAAAGCGTACATCAGGAGTGAATATGGAATTTAGTTTTTCTGTGTGTCGTGAGTGATACATAAGGCAAATGAAGGTAACGATAATAACATCTTGTTTTAATCGAGAGGCTACTATAGGCCAGACAATCGAGAGCGTTTTGGCCCAAGACTATCCCGACATTGAATATTTGATAATCGACGGGGCAAGTTGTGACAACTCTCTCGCCGTGATACGTCACTACGAAGGCGAGAAGCGTATGACTAAAATCGTGTCAGAGCCTGACGGCGGGATGTATGAGGCGATAAACAAGGGCATAAACCTTGCTTCTGGCGATATCGTGGGGCTGCTTCATTCGGATGACTTCTTTTACAGTCCCCATGTAATTACGGACATTGTTCGCGTGTTCTGCAACACAGGTGCAGACCTTGTTTACGGCAACGGGTTGTATGTTGACGCAGCGGATACGGATAGAGTGGTACGCAACTGGGTTAGCGGGCGTTACCGCCGGTGGAAAGTCAGGTTCGGCTGGTTGCCTTTGCACCCTACGGTGTACATCCGCCGTGAAGTGCTGGAGCGTTGCGGCTTGTATGACGAGAGCTATAAGATAGCTTCAGACTCTGATTTTCTTGTGAGGTATCTTTATGAAAACAGGTTGCGTGTGGAATATCTTGACAAATATTTAGTTAAGATGCGCATGGGCGGACTGTCTACGGGCGGTGCCGGTATGGGCCGTGTGTGGGCAGAAGACGTAAGGATGTATAGGTCACATGGTTTCTGGGGCGTGCCTGAGAAGTTGATGAAGATGGCCTGGAAAATACCCCAGTTTATCGACGCGAAATTGAGAAGGACATTTCATAATGGATGATACGGAGAAATATCTTTTCCATTTCTTGCGCATAGGGCTTGGCTTTGGCGGTGCGGAACAGGATGTTGACGTTAGCGGTTGTGACTGGAACGCTTTGTTTAGCTTATCGCTCCGTCAGGCCGTCCAAGGCGTCGTGGCCGACGGCATAGCCGCTTCAGGCTTGCGGCCGCCGCCGGGATTGTGGCATGAGTGGGTTGCCCACCTGTTGCATCTCGAAATGATTAACGACGAGATGGCGCGCCAGGGCAAGTGGTTGCTCGGTCTGCTTGCCGCCAACTGTATAGAGGCGTCGGTGTTCAAAGGTACGTCCGTTGCCGCTTGGTATCCCCATCCGTTGCACCGCTGTTACGGCGACATTGACATCGTTGTGCACAGTGGTTGGGATAAGTTGTGCCGGGTGTTGCAGGATAACGGCTTAACGTACTTTTACGAGAGCGGCGACATTATAGTTGAACAGCTTTACGACGCAAGCCCTGCGGCCCTTTGCGGTGAATGGCGTCCGCGTTACGCCGGCAGAAGGTTCAGGGTTGAGTTCCATCCTGCGTATGAAACGCTTTACAACCCGTTCATGAACGCCCGTCTGAAGCGCACCTCCGCAGATATGGCCGGGCGTATGCGTGGCGGTGTGAAGGCTCTGTCTGTGGCGGACGGCGGAACGGAGTTTTACTTAGTCTGTCTCATCCTACATCTGCGCCGTCATGTCTTGTCATACGGTATCGGCCTGAAGCAGGTGTGCGACGTGGCCGTGATGTTGAGGCGCGCGGGTGTTGACATGGCTCGGCTTGAACAGATGTTGAGACATTTCGGCGCGTGGCGTTTCAGCCGGGCGTTGTTCCGCTTCATCGAAGCATATCTGTTTGGCGGCGTTTCGAGCCAATGCCGTGGTGACAAGGCCACGGCGTTGCTCTATGACATATTCATTGGCGACGGATATGTCCTTAAAGCGGAGCGCGAGAGCAAGGGAAACCGTACAAGGTTTTCGCCTGTGCGCATAGCCGGGAACGGCTTGTTCTGGGCGAAGCGCAGCCTGCATCTGTTCCGCCTGATGCCCGGCGAGTCCTTCTTCTTCATGTTCAGCAAGGCGGTAAAGAGGCTGGGGATTAGAGTGGAGAATGAAGGGTGAAAAACAAAGGATGTCATGACGTGGATAAATTATTCATTGTCCGTTGTCCATTGTTCATTAATGGAACATCGGTCTTACCTGCTTAGCAACCGTAGGGAGTAATGGCCATTCAAACCTTAATTAACTACTGAAAATAAATAACTGTGTTTTTTAATTTTTGATAATTATGAGAAAGTTAATGCTTCTTATCCTGACGTTGCTGTTGATATGCGGCGGCGCAGGCGCTCAAACAGTGGTGAGCGACACTGTCCGGGGCGAAGCGACTGTTCAGCCGCAGCCCACTGACGACCACTATCGTGTTGTCACAAACAGGTTTTGGGACAACTGGTTTGTATTCGGCGAAATAGGCGCACACGCCTTCGCCGGTGATTACGGCAGCGTTGGTGACTTCGGCGGACTGATTTCGCCCGACTTCAAGGTCGGCGTCGGTAAATGGTTCACTCCGGGCATCGGCGTAAAGTTCCAGTTCGGCATGGGTAATTCCAAGGGGTACAGCAAGGAAGAGACCATGTTTGCAAAGGGCGATCAGCTCATCGCAGACGACGGCACGCCTTACTGGAAGACGAAGATGAAATGGCTCGATTTCAGTGTGAACGCAATGTTCAACCTTTCACGTCTCTTCTGCGGTTACGAGGGCAAGGAGTCTGGCAAACTGATGAACCAGTTTATCGCCTCGGTCGGTCTCGGCGCGTTACATCATTACGGCATCGAGGCACAGCGCAACGAGTGGAGCGGGCACTTCGAGTTGCAGTACAGCCGCTTCTTCAGCAAGAAGAAGGACATCTCGCTCGACGTAAAGGCGCACGCCATACTCTACCAGACCAACTTCGACGCCGTAACCCTGAAAGGTACGGGCGAGGACAGCCACTGGTTCGACGCCAACGTCGGGCTTAGTATCGGCCTCACCTACTACTTCAAGAAGCGCCATTGGGATAGGTGCTTGCAATGCGAGGAGCCTGTTTACATCAACAACACCATACTGCCGGAACCCAACTGTCCGGAATATAAGACGATGGTGTTCTACGTGTTCTTCCCGAACAACTATTCCGGTCGCGACGATGCCCCGATAGTAAGCAGCTCGGATGTTAACGCCATTGATTATTTAGCGTCGGGTGTGTTCACCCAGAAACGCTTTGCCGACACTGACGCCGTAGCCTCGGCACTCGCATCGGGCCGTTCGCTTGTGTCGCTTAAAACGGAA
Source organism: uncultured Prevotella sp. (assembly GCA_944320285.1). GTDB lineage: Bacteria > Bacteroidota > Bacteroidia > Bacteroidales > Bacteroidaceae > Prevotella. The sequence goes on along the minus strand of CALUGX010000011.1, from coordinate 18,456 downwards.
GATATACCCACGGGTGAGGCTGTGCCAGAAGGTGTGGCGCGCGGTTACGAGATGTCGTCCTCGCCCATATCGCTCGATATGGATGCCGCCAGCATGAACGCTTTTAAGGACAAGGCGGGATATTATTACGCACCGATATATTCAGGCGGAAAGACGTGGTATTACCGTGTTGACACCGAAACGTCAACACAAAAGCTCATGTCCGCCGACAACTATAAGGAGAGCCGGTCTTACGGACTGAACGCCCACACCGGCCTCGACCTCGTGAAGCAGAACATGACTGTTGACGACGACGCCGACCTGTACAGCTTTGCCGATATCTACGCCGCCGTTGAGGGCGACGGCGCAAGCATTGCAGAGTATGCCGATAACGCCACGGTGACAGAGCTGAAAAACATCTTTGAGAACGGACGCATACAGTTTGTTTCGGCCGAAGGATTGGCTACGAGCCAGGACAACTACGTAGGCGAGGATGCCGAGAACGTAGGCCTTGAGCGCAACAAGACGCTTGCCTACAACCGTGCGCGCACCGTAATACAGTGGCTACGTGACAGCGGGGCGTTCAAGAGCATAGGCCGCAACAGCTTCTCGCTGAACGCGCTGACCGACCCTATCGGTATCGTGAACGACAAGAGTACGCGCGGACTTAACGCCAAGCTGAACCGTTGCGTAAAGGTGCGCATCAATTATGTGATTGAGAAGCAGTAAGCATTTTTGCGTGCTGATAAGCATCGTTTTGCAAAAGACGGCAAACGGCAATGTAAAAGGTGCCCTTTCGTATCGTAAAAGGTGCCTAATGGGACTGCGATTGGGCACCTTTTGCAGCGACGGATATAACCGTTTGACTGTCAGTGATTTATATGCCCGCAAACGTAAAGGATTGTTTGCGGGCATTTTCTTATGTTATGGTGTTGGCGTTTAGACGGCACAACGCCTTAACTAAAATAAAAAGTTACTAAACAAGCGATGGATATTGATAATGAAAAACTCTTCGGTGAGGCGGTCGCTCTTCTTCGCGAGGGCGTCGATGTCACCGTGGCGGTGAAGGGACGGAGCATGAGGCCCTTCCTTGTCGAGGGGCGTGACTGTGTAACACTGCGCCGTTGCCGCTACGAAGACATACGTCGGGGCGATGTGGTGCTTGTGCGCGAGAACGCCGGGGGCGGTGTGGTGCTTCACAGGGTGGTAAGCCGCAAGGACGGCAAACTTGTGTTACAGGGCGATGGCAACCGCTTGCAGACCGAAACTGCCGATGCCGACGCTGTGGCGGGCGTGGCCGTGGCCTTCCGTCGCAAGGGTAAGACTTACGCCGCCCGCGGCGCGGCGTGGCGGTTGTCGGCTCTGCTCGCCCTTGCGTTTTTGTCGTTGCGCCGCAGCTATGTCAGGCTGCGGATTAACGCCGGATATGTCAAGGGCGTGTCCGCAGGTTATTGTTGGGGCATTGCGTCGAGCTGTGCCGTGGGCATGGTGTCGGTGATGCTGTCGCTTGCGTTCATCTATTTTTCCAAACACGTGATCGACGTCGCCACGGGCGCAGCCGTAGGAGGCGTGGCCGCCGGCATAGCAGTGCTGGCCGCGATTGTAGTGTTCCAGCTGGCCGGTAATGCCGTTGCAACATGGATAGGCGTGCGTTTGCAGGTGGGTATGGGCAATTCACTGCGCCGCGGTGTGTTCTCACGTCTGATGTCGAGCCGGTGGGTCGAGCTTGGGCGGTTTCATACTGGCGACGTGGTCAACCGCGTTGAGCGAGACACGGCGTCGGTCGTCGGCCTGCTTTCGGGCGCATTGCCCGCCTTTGTAGTGTCGTTCGTCCAGTTTGTCGTGGCCTTGGTGTTTTTCTGTCTGCTCGATCCTTGGCTGCCTTGGCTCGTTGTTTGTGTGTTTCCAGTGATGCTGCTTGGCGGCAGGTTTTACATGAAGAAGATGTACCGCTACACCCGCCAAATACGCCAAAGCGACAGCCTGATACAGGCCACGATACAGGAAAGCCTGCAACAGCGCACCGTCATAAAGGCCCTTGAGCAGGAGTCGGGCCGCGTTGGAGAGCTAGACAGCCGGCAGTCGGTCCTGCGCGGGCTGGTGATGGGGCGCACGCGGTTCTCAATCCTTTCGCGCTCGTTCGTGTCGGCGGCGTTTGCCGTGTGCTATCTGGCAGTCTTCGCGTGGGGCGTGGTGCTGCTCGGACGGGACGTAATCACGTTCGGCACGATGGCAGCCTTCCTGCAACTCGTGGGCAAGGTGCAGTATCCCATACTCGACATGGCCCGCTTAGTGCCGTCGTTGGTAGAGGTGTTCGCGTCGGTTGACAGGCTGCGTGAACTTGACCGGCTTGCCGCCGAAGATGACGCCCGGCGTGAGTTCGCCCCGTGCGTGCCCGATGTGGTTTTCAGCGATGTCACGTTTTGTTATGCCAAGGGTGAAGACCCCGTGCTAAAGTGTTTCTCATACGTGTTTCCCGCAGGCAGTTGTACAGCCGTGGTTGGTGTCACGGGGCGCGGCAAGACCACGCTCATACGCCTTCTTCTCGCTCTCGTTGAGCCTGCTGCTGGCGACGTCTCGCTCGTGTGTGGCGACAAACGGGTTTCCGTTTCGGCCAAAACGCGCTGCAATTTCACATACGTGCCGCAGGGTAACACTCTTTTCAGTGGCACCATCCGTGACAATCTGCTGATGGGTAACTCCGACGCATCCGACGACGATATTCGCCGTGTACTCCGAGCGGCCGAGGCCGACTTTGTTGACGACCTTCCCGGAGGCCTTGACACGGCCGTCGGCGAGCAGGGTGGGGGACTTAGCGAGGGACAGGCCCAGCGCATAGCCGTGGCGCGCGCCTTGCTACGTCCAAGTCACGTGCTGCTGTTCGATGAGGCCACTTCCGCCCTCGATGCCGCTACGGAAACCCGCCTCGTGGCCAATCTGCGCCGCGAATATGCCGGCAAGACGCTTATTTTCGTCACCCATCACGACGCCGTAGCCGCCCGGTGTGACGCCGTACTGAGTCTTTGAATAAAGGTATCTACCTTTTTACTTCTTTACCTTTTTACCTTTCTTAATATTCCCTGCCTCTCCATTTCGGCCAGCAGTTCCTTAACGTCAGTAAGGGCTTCTTCTTCCGTAACCTCGTATTCGTCTGACAGCCGCTTGGCTAGTTCTTCAGCCGTGCACAAACCTTGCTGCATGGCTTTTATTATGCTTACCGCCGTGTCATTGGCCATCGCCATTTTCGAGAAATCAACCCCCTCGCCGGCGTCAATCACCACGTGTTCACCCGCGATGTCTCTTATCAGCAGGCCGTCTTTAATTTTCACTTTCATATTTGATTCGTATTAGAAAAAGAAAAGGTTACGCCCCTATTGTATGGCGCAACCTTTTTCTTTTTGATTATTATGAAGTTATTTTATTCTTTATAATAAAACACTTTAACTGGTTTAATGTCTAATTTACCAGGTTCTTTTTCCATACACCGTGTTTTGTTTGTTGTGTTGAATGCTTTTGCAAGTTCTCTTATGTTGTATATTATCACGATAACCTGTGTTGTATTAAATTCAGGCACAGAGTCCCATGAATAGGAAACATATTTTGAGCCATCGTCACTTTCTGGGGTATTCGTGTTGTTTTTGATAAATGCATAGAAAGTGAAATTACTTTCCTTATTAACATCATATGGCGTCACCAAATATTCTGCATTAGCTGTTGATACTCCATATCCCATAAAAGTTTGGGTTACAGTGCCCTCTGTACGAGAATAAGTTACATCAGTAAATGGAACATATTTTTGTTCGTTTGTAACATAATATCCATTCGTGTGCTCATCGGCATAGTTTACTTCACCGGTATTTATATTGTATTCATCACAGAAGTACGGACCTATATATAATTTTCCTGAAAAATTATATGGATTTTCTCCTACTTCTTTTTCAAAATTTTCAGGGCTAATATAATACTGTTGGGCTGTTGGTGTATTTATAAGCGGTTCATCTAAATCAGTAAATAAGAAATATACTCTAAAGGCAGAACACATTCTTTTCATAAGGAGAGTTCCATTAAGACCTAAATCAAAAACGTCTTGAAGAGTATAATTACCATCACTTCTGAATATTTCCTTGTTTTTGTTTTCGTCTCTGACAAGTATACTTTGTCCTGTAATGGGGGAGGCGTCAACGTTTTTCCCTGTCCATGATTCATCTTGTTCAGATGAGAAATATATTTCCTCGTCTATTCCGAATGTTGCTTCATTTCCATCTGTAGAACGTATGGTGTAAGTCCCATTATCATTTTTACAGAAAAAATATTTAAAACATTTTCCACTTGCACAATCAGGGCAATCATTTTGAATAGGTAAGCGTACATATTTGTTTTTATCAGATACAGAGTGCATATACACATATGCAGCATCATAATCAGCGGTGAAAGCACCTACATCATCAATAATACGCGTTGATGATGAATTGTTAGAACCGCCAATTGTTGAAAGACCTATAGTGAATGCGTACTCCATATTGGCATCCGGTTCAATAACATCATCATTGTTGCACGATGAAAATGTAATTAAACATACTGCCATCACGACATATAAAAACTTAATTTTGTACATAATCTAAAATGTTTGTTTACTGAATTTTTTGTGTTTCATTAAAGTCGTGCCAATCTAATGAACCGTTAAAATTGTTCATTGAAACGTTGACACGCCCTGTTTCAGATGTAATACATTTACTGCTCATTTGACATACAGACTGGCAAATCGGGTCTTGGAATTTCCATTCAACCAAATTTAGTGTTGGCTTTACATACTTTTTTCTCATCAATTAGTCCTTTCTTTTTTATAACTTCATATTTCGTGGCAAAGTTATCAGTTTAATTTGTGAAAGGACAGATATTGGAATAAAACAAGGTGACAACAAGTCATAAAGTGATGTCAAATAGTCCTCGAAATGAATTTGTCACATTTGGGGATAAGATGATAAACTGCCGTAAATGGTGTGGCTATTTATTTAATGGATGTTTGTAATAAAAACAAGGTAGGTACTTTTGATTTTTAAGTACCTACCTATTTGAATATTAAGGCAGAAATACAGCTTACAAACTGTTGATTTCTTCAGCTGTGAGGCCCGTGGCTTGCGTTATTATGTCGGCCGCTATTCCGAGTTGTTTCAGGCTGCGTGCAGTTTTTATGCGTTCCTCTTCCCGTCCTTCTTTCCAGCCTTTTTCCCGTCCTTCTTTCCAGCCTTCCTCACGTGCTTCACGGCGCGAATTGCTAATTTGCATCTTTGCAGTGCTCACCATGTCCCAGAAGCGATCATAACCGAGGAGCTGCGCGTCGCTGAAGGCAGACTCTTCAAGTTGCGTCACGGCTTTGTTGATTTCGGGGTTATCGCGTAGTTCTTCTGGCACTTCACGAGTTTTCTCGTTAATCTCTGTCAGATACCGTAACCATAGCACTTGCATCTTTTTGTCGCCATAGTTGCGCGGCGTGAACTTAGGCAGTTCGATGAAGATAAAGCGTAGGCCTTCGATTACTTCGTTGGTTTCTGCGATTTCCACTATGCGGAAGTCATGGTAATAGTTTGTGCTGTCAGAGAATGTATCGTTCACGAGGTTCAGAGAATATACGGGTTGCAGCAGTTCATAATCGCCGCCTTTATCCAGCTGACTGACGTATGCCTTCGAAGCATTAAACAGCACTCGTTGCTTGTATGCTGATGTCCACATCATTTGCATTTCCACGATGAATTGCCGTCCCCGCTTGTCCTTGCATCGTACATCAACGATGCTGTCCTTTCTGAGTGGATTGTGCGGCACGAGCTCTGGATTGAGATATTCCAAGCTCTCAATCTCCTCTTCGGCCGAGTCAAAAGGAAGTAAGGCGTTAAGGAAACTGATGAGCAAGTCGGGATGTTCGCCAAACACTTTCTTGAAAGTAAGGTCGGCTTTTGGGTTAAGGTATCTCATATGCTTAGAGTTTACGTTATTAAGAATAATGCAAAGATAACGTTTTTTGTTGACATTTCTGTAAATTAGCTGTTTTTTATATTGGGTTTGTTGTGTCATTTTTTTGCTTGCAGTTATTGAATTGTAATAATTTATGTTAATTTGTGCAAGGTTTCCAACCGAATGAATAAATTTTTTTGATTTATTATTCCGTGATTAAATAAATAGTTTTAACTTTGTTATAAATTAACTACTTAAATTAAAAAACGATGAAAAAAACATTATTCTTTTATTGTCTGCTAATTGTGGCAATGACGTTTGTATCTTGTGAAAAATTTGCCGAAGACGAAGGCTTTGGCGGTGCCGAAGCCAACAGCACGCTCGTAATCCGCACCCGTGCGGCAATGGCTCAGGTAGACGGGGAGGCCAAGGTAAGTTATCCTGTTAACGTATATGTTTTCAACGGGGACGACGCCTGTGTGGACGTTGCGACAATCACTTCGGATGCCGACGAACTGAGGATAGCTTTGCCCGAAGGAAGCTATCACGTCTATGCCATTGCGGGGGCCGATGCCGAAACTTATGAACTGCCGACGAAAGAGAACGCCACGAAAGAGACGGCAATAGTCCTAAAGGCAGGACAGGAGCACGGCGACCTTATGGCGGCAAGCAACGCGGTGACGCTAGGATACGGCGAGGAAAACACGCTGACGCTCTCGCTTGAGCGCAAGGTGATGATGCTTGAAAATGTGACAATAAATAATGTGCCGGGCAGCGTGACGGCAGTCTCGGTTACGTTAAGTCCGCTGTATGAAAACTTGCTGCTCGACGGCACTTGTTCGGGTACGGGCGGCAGTTATACGCTGAACCTTACACGTGAAGGCGAGACAGGCACATGGAAAAACGACGCCGGCGTTTATATGCTCGCGGCAGCCGCGGCGGCAACGGTGAAAGTCTCGTTTACGGCGAACGGCAAGGTGCAAAGCTATTCATATTCATGCACGGAAAATCTGGAGGCTAACTATAAAGTGAATATCAGCGGAACATATACCGGCGACGGCGTGGAAATGAAAGGGCAGATAATCGGTGAAACGTGGGAAGGCACAAAGAACGTCGTGTTCGATTTTGGCAAAGCCGGAAGCGAAGAAACAGTGCCCGGCGGAGATGATACGCAAGGCGGAGAGGTTACGGGCGATGCGCCGATGCCTGGTTCCACTTATATGGGGTGTTATGTCTTAAGAAGTGAGGTGGAAGGTAATAATACGGTTGTAACTTTGATGACACCAAAATCAATTAGTAAGTTAGATTTTACAGAAGGAGACCAAGAGTCTATCAAAACTGCGGTTGAGAATGCAATTGAAGAAATTGCAGTAGATGGCGTAGACGGTTGGCGTTTGCCAAATGAGTCAGATTTGGCGTTTATTAAAGAAAAAGACAAAGAAGGGCAGATATCATCAGAGCTTGATGATATTCTTGCATCCATTGGGGGTACGCCTTTTGTAATTGGCGGTGGTATTTATTATTATTATGAGACATTAGATGGAAATGTTGCAGCTATGGATACAAAGAATTGGATCACATTGAGCGGTGGCCCTTTGGCAAATTCGTCACAGTTTATACTTCGAGCTTTTACAACTATGAAATTCGCTAATAAATAAGCGTATTTAAGCAGTCAGATAAGGCTTTTGTTCTTGTCTGACTGTTTAGTTTTTAGCTTTTATGGTAAATAAAAGTGACAGTGACTAACTTTTATTTTGTATTTCGCCCAACTTGCACTATCTTTGCATTTTGAATAATTGCGCAACGTAATGAAAGATAACAAAACGCCTTTGTTGGGAATGTCGTTGGCTGAGCTTAAAGACATAGCCAAGCAACTTGGAATGCCGCAGTTTGCTGGCGGGCAGATTGCCAAATGGCTTTATGTGAAGCACGCGGCCTCGATAGACGAAATGACAGATATATCGAAAGCAAACCGTGAGAAGCTGAAGGCTGAATATGCAATAGGCTGTTTGCCCCCGATAGACAGGGTACAGTCTGTGGACGGCACGGTGAAATATCTTTTTCCAACGGCGTCAGGCAAGTTTGTCGAAACTGTGTATATCCCTGAAAACGACCGCGCCACGCTTTGCGTCTCATCGCAAGTGGGGTGTAAGATGAACTGTTTGTTTTGTCAGACAGGTAAGCAGGGATTTGAAGGCAACCTGACCGTGGCGGATATCCTTAACCAAATATACTCGCTGCCTGAACGTGACACGCTTACGAATATCGTGTTCATGGGGCAGGGAGAGCCAATGGACAACTTTGACAATGTGTTGCGCGCCACAGAAGCATTGACAGCCTCATGGGGATATGCTTGGAGCCCGAAACGTATTACTGTAAGCAGCGTAGGATTGAAGAATAAGTTGAGGCAGTTCATCGAGGAAAGCGAGTGCCACGTTGCCATAAGTCTGCATTCCCCCATCCACGAGCAGCGCGCCATGCTGATGCCGGCCGAGAAGGCTATGCCGATAGCCGAGGTGGTGGAGATGTTGCGCGGTTATGATTTCAGCCATCAGCGGCGCCTGTCATTTGAGTATATTGTTTTCGGAGGATTGAACGATTCGCCGACTTATGCCCGTGAGATAGTTAAGCTGTTGAAGGGGCTTGACTGCCGTATCAATCTGATACGTTTCCACCGGATACCGGGTGTGGATCTGCGCGGTGCTGACGATGCCCGCATGGAGGCTTTGCGTGATTACCTTACAAGTCATGGCATATTTACAACCATCAGGGCGAGTCGTGGACAAGACATATATGCCGCTTGCGGACTACTCAGCACGGCTAAGAAAGGTTCCGGGGCATGAGGACTGTAGTGGTGTGTCTCTTGTGCTTGGTTGCAGTGTTGTGCTCTTGTGAAGGACAAAGCTCTATGTTGCCGAAAAGCGGCGGACGGCCATACGAAGTGCTGCTTGTGGCGGAGAATGGAGTAGGGTGTTTGTTGAAAGACGAATTGTCAAAAAACACGCCGGGGCTGCCACAAGGTGAACCGATGTTTGATTTGTCTTTGACAGACAGCGTAGGTTTCGGGCAAAGTTTAAGGCTTGCGCGTAACATTATAATCGTAAACATTGATGCCGGCCTTTTTACGGCAGTCCGTGTCAGGTATGAAAAGAACGTGTGGGCGAAGCCACAAATGGTGGTGTACGTCAATGCACCGTCGTTTCACGATTTCAGCCGGGCGTTGCCCGTTGTTGCCAGTCAGGTTTCAGGTTTGCTGACACGTGCTGAGATGAACGTCGAGGTTTCCAGGCTCACCGGTGCTTACAATGATGACGCATCAGCCAAGGTTCGCAGGATGTTTGGTTATGATATCAAGATACCTGCCGACATGAAGGCAGGTAAGCACGGGGAGAACTTCTTATGGTTTTCAAATAACGCAGCAAGTGGAATGAAAAACTTATGTGTGTATTCATATCCGGGACTTCACCTCGATGCAACACGTGCATTGGCCGTTCGCGACAGCGTGATGAAGGCCAATATTCCCGGTGAACGCCAAGGAATGTATATGCAGACGGTGCGTAGCAGTGTTACTGCCGGATTTGCGAAAGAGAAAGGACGCACGGTGATGATATGCCGCGGGTTGTGGGAAATGCACGGTGACGCAATGGGGGGGCCGTTCGTTTCGCATTCGATGGTTGACACGGTCGGTCGGCGCGTTGTGGTCGCAGAAGCGTTCATATATGCCCCCGGCATGAAAAAACGCAATCTTATAAGGCAAACGGAGGCAGCGTTGTACACGGTTGAGAAGGTTAAAAGTAAGAAACTGTTTTGAATTTATCGTGCGATGATTTGGAATGAGTTTTTGAGGCATTTCTGTTTCTATGATGAGGAAGAAGCGGGCTATCTGACGAAGAGCAGAAGCAGAAAGGACCAAAAATCACCAAAAGCACACACGAAAACGAATACATCAAGCCAAGAAAAACTTTTTGTAGAAATTCAAAACAGTTCCTCTAATAAGGTTGGAAAGTAGAGAAGTGATAATATGGAAAAAACGGGAAAGCAGACGTAAAAATTGCGCGATGCTTTCTTGACGATATAACATCATTATTATTAAAACATTAAAAACAATGGAAAACAGGAAAATACGCGTGGCGATAACCCACGGAGACACTAATGGCATAGGATATGAAGTCATATTTAAGACTTTTGCCGACCCGGCAATGCTTGAATTGTGTACTCCCATCATCTACGGTTCGCCCAAGGTTGCGGCTTATCATCGTAACGCTCTCGGCATACAAGCTAATTTTACGATAATCAATTCGGCTGAAGACGCACATCAAGGTAAGCTGAACCTTCTTACAACGTTTGAAGAGGAGGTCAAGGTCGAGCTCGGCAGTCCGTCGAAAGAAGCAGGTATGGCGTCGCTCAAAGCTCTTGACAGGGCTATGGAGGATTATAAGAAGGGATTGTTTGACGTTCTTGTGACAGCTCCGATCAATAAGAACAACATACAAGGCGATGACTTCCACTTCTGCGGCCATACGGAATATCTTGAGGAAAAGGCCGGAGACGGCAAGCAGTCGCTGATGATATTACTCAATGATATTATGCGTGTGGCCCTTGTTACAACACATTTGCAGATAAAAGATGTTGCGCAAGCAATAACAAAAGAAAACATAATTGAGAAAGCTAAGATTTTCAACGGGTCGTTGAAGCGTGACTTCCGCATTTCCAACCCACGCATAGCAGTACTTGCGCTCAATCCCCATGCCGGCGATGGCGGTCTGCTTGGCACAGAGGAGCAAGAGATTATCGCTCCGGCGGTCAAGGAGCTTTCTGAAGAAGGCGTATATGCTTTCGGTCCGTATGCGGCTGACGGTTTTTTCGCCAGTGGCGGTTATGAGTCGTTCGACGGCGTGCTTGCCATGTACCATGATCAAGGCCTTGCTCCGTTCAAGGCTCTCGATCGTGGCGAAGGCGTAAACTTCACCGCCGGATTGTCTATTGTGCGCACATCTCCGGATCATGGTACGGCGTATGAGATAGCAGGTAAAAACGTAGCCGACGAAAGTTCCTTCCGCGAGGCGGTTTATTTGGCTTTGGATGTGTTCCGCCATCGTGCTGAATACGACGAGCCACTTGCCAACCCGCTGCCAAAGTTGTATCATGAGAAACGTGATGACAGCGAGAAGACAAGATTTAATATTCCGAAAGCGAAAAGCGCCAATAATAATTAAGAATTAAGATTTAAGGATTAAGAAAATATGCTTCATTATTAATGATACGACAAGGCATATTTTCTTAATCCTTAAATCTTAATTTAAAATCATTTCCATGAAGAAGAAGTATCAGAATATGTTTTTCCTTTTCGGCATTATCGTTCTTGTGATAATGCTGACACAGCTCAACTACCACGAGGTGTGGAATGGACTGCAAAGCGCAGGATATTGGTTTTTCGCCGTGCTGGCCTTGTGGGGGGCGCTTTACGTGTTCAACACTGCCACATGGTACATCATCCTCCGTAGCGGCGGCGACGGCAAGGCAGGCGTAAACTTCTTCTGGCTTTATAAGATTACCGTTTCAGGTTTTGCGCTAAATTATACTACGCCATGCGGACTGATGGGGGGCGAGCCTTACCGTATAATGGCGTTGTCGCCAAAGGTGGGAGCCGAGCGGGCCTCGTCGTCGGTAATCCTTTACGCCATGACACATATTTTCAGTCATTTCATATTCTGGTTGCTCTCCATACTTATTTATCTTTTAACCGAACCGCTTGGCAGTTTTGTTGTGAACGTAGTCCTTGCCGCCGCCTGTGCGTTTAGCATTCTTGGAATATGGTTTTTTGTAAAGGGATACAGGAAAGGCATGGCCGTGAGGCTGATGCGCTTTGTGTGCCATATTCCGGGGCTGAAACGCTGGGCACGGGGCTTTGTAGAGAAGCATAAAGAACAGCTTGACACCATCGACAGGCAGATTGCTGCCTTGCATAATCAGAACCGCAAATCGTTCGTTTCGGCCGTTATGCTCGAATTGGCTTGCCGTTTTTGTTCGGCATTCGAGATAATGTTCATCTTGCTCGTCCTCAACATCGACGCCACTTTTGCCCAATGCGTCCTGATACTTGCTTTCACCAGCCTGTTCGCCAACCTCCTGTTTTTCCTGCCCTTGCAGCTTGGCGGGCGCGAGGGCGGCTTCCTGATGTCTACGGCCAGCCTTGCCCTGCCTGCCGGAGCTGGAATATTCGTCGCATTGATAGTCCGCATCCGCGAACTTGTCTGGACAGCCATCGGCCTGTTGCTTATCAATATGGAAAAGAAACAGAAATGAAAGTCCGTCGCTTTTAATCATTAATATTATTTTTTCAAGCACCTTTACCACATTGCGCCTTAAAAACTAAATGTTTTTTGCTAAACGTTTGGAGTTTCGTTATATCTTAGCTTTATCCAACCAAACTGCGGATAAATTCTGAAACATATCAAATTGCATTGTAAAAGACGGCTAATCGCACGCTGAAAGGACATCTTTTAGCGTGCGAAAGATGCCGTATTGCCAAGTGCCTGATTATCAGGCAACTGGAGCTTCTTGTCAAATTATTTGCAATAAAGTGCCAAAAAAATTCACTATCTGCCGTGCTTTGGCATATCGTAGGCGTATCTTTGCACATGAAACAATGATGAAAGGAAAAAAGATGAGAAACATGAATGTCAAGACGGAGAAGAAAGAGGCGGTGAAAGTGGTAAACAAAAATGAACGACTGACGCTGCTCGGCGCGATAGAACAGATTGTGGAGCTGTCCGAGGGGTCTAACCTAAGCGATGATTTTTACGTGAAAGCGAAGAGATATGTCAACTATGTATGCCGTAAACTCGGCGTGAGCAAGGTGCAGGCCGTGATGTTGGCACTGTTCGTTGACAACTGCAACGATTACCGCATAGAGTTGCGTCAGCTGGCGTCGCACCTGGGATGCCGCACGGTGCGCATAATAAAGCACGGCGCGGAGATTGACGACCTTGTAAGGCGCAAGATTGTGTGCTGTAGGCGCGACCGTGACTCGGTGAGCTACCGTGTGCCGCCGGAGGTTATCGAGGCATTTAAGCGCAACGAGGCTTACGTGGCAGCGGAGCCTAAGAACCTGACGTGCGACGAGCTGTTCGGCGTGCTGGAAGACATTTTTGACAGCCGTGAGCGCGAGGAACTGTCGTATGACGACCTCATGTTTGAGTTGCTTACGCTTTTCAACAATAACAGCAGCTTGGAGTTTGTCAGGCAGCTGCGCCGTTACGGTCTGCTGCGCGACGGCAGCATAACACCTGTTGGGATGTTGTTTATCTGCATGGCCAACATCTTCGTCAACAATGACGACGACAACATAAGTCCGCACCAGTTTGAAGACGTGTTCAGGGTGAAAAGCACGGCGCGCCGACTGAAAAACGAGTTATCGCACGGCGAGTGTGAATTGCAGGAGAAAGGGCTCGTAGAGTTTGCCAACGACGAAGGCTTCGCCGACCGCAACGCCTACCGTCTGACGGCTAAGGCTAAGCAGGAGGTGCTGGCTGAACTGGACATAAACCTTGCCAAGGCCGTAAGCTCGAAAGAGCTGATACGTCACGGCGACATTGCCGGGAAGCAACTGTTCTACAACGAGCGCGAGAGTCGGCAGGTGGCAAGGTTGGCCGAACTGCTCGACGAGAACCGTTACGCCGAGGTGCGCAGTCGCCTCAAGGCCGCCGGTATGCGCACTGGCTTTGCCTGCCTGTTCTACGGTGCGCCGGGTACTGGCAAGACCGAGACCGCACTCCAACTGGCCAAGCAGACCGGGCGCGACATAATGCAGGTGAACTTCGCCGAGATGAAGAGCTGTTGGGTAGGGGAGAGCGAGAAGAACGTCAAGGCCCTGTTCGACCGTTACCGCGCCCTCGCCGACAATGCGGGCGTGACGCCGATACTGCTGTTCAACGAGGCCGACGCCCTGATAGGTAAACGCCAGGAGGGTGCCGAGCGCGCCGTTGAGAAAATGGAGAACACCATACAGAACATCATTTTGCAGGAGATGGAAAAGCTCGACGGCATACTGATTGCCACGACCAACCTGACGCAGAACATGGACAAGGCCTTCGAGCGCCGCTTCCTTTATAAGATAGAGTTTTGCAAGCCGTGCGTCGAAGCAAAATGCGCCATCTGGAAAGCAATGATGCCGGAGCTGGGCGACGCCGATGCCAAGGAACTGGCCGGGGAGTACGACTTCAGCGGCGGCCAGATAGAGAACATTGCACGCAAGCACACCATCAGCAACATACTCTACGGCGGGGCTGACGGCGGCCTTGCGGCCATCACGGAACTGTGCGACGAGGAACTGATAGTGAAGGGCGGCACGAAGCATAAAATCGGTTTCTAAGCCGGCACGCACCGCGCCACGTGGCCGGCCATGGCCCGCGCGCCGCAAAAGATGCCCTTTCTGCAATGCGCCAATCTCCAAGTGCAATGACAACGTTGGCGAAGCACTAGTAATAATGCCTACCCGTGGATGGCAACGTGGTGAATGGCGGATGCCGTTTTTGTCGGCTTTTACGAGACGTTACTTTGAGTATCCGGCATATCCTTATACCGAACTGGCGTTATTTTACCGTATGCCTTTATTTTTACGTCATATATTACAAAAGTATAGAAACGTTCTTGTTACTGTACTAAACCTGCATTTCTTTTAACAAAATACAATTTTCATGCGGCAAGTGGCAGAAATTAAAATAAAATGCGTAATTTTGTCAGCTAAATGAACACTACAGAACTGCAGAAAGTAAAACAGCGGTACAATATCGTCGGCAATAGCGACGGTCTGAACCGAGCCCTCGACGTGGCCTTGCAGGTTGCACCGACAGATCTGTCTGTGCTGATAATCGGAGAGAGCGGTGTTGGAAAAGAGATTATCCCGCGCATAATCCACGACAATTCGCCGCGCCGCAGGGAAAAATATTTTGCAATCAACTGCGGTTCGATTCCTGAAGGCACGATAGACAGCGAGCTGTTCGGCCACGAGAAAGGCTCGTTCACGGGTGCCATTGGCGAGAGTGAGGGCTATTTTGGCGTGGCAAACAAGGGTACGATTTTCCTTGATGAGGTGGGGGAGCTGCCGCTTGCCACGCAAGCCAGGCTGCTGCGTGTGCTTGAGACGGGAGAATATATCCGCGTGGGCGGCCAGAAGATACTGAAGACCGACGTGCGCATCGTGGCAGCCACAAACGTGAATATGCGCAAGGCGATAAGCGAAGGGCGCTTCCGCGAAGACCTGTATTACAGACTCAACACCATACCGATACAGATGCCACCGCTGCGCGACCGCGGCGAGGACATAGTGTTGTTATTTCGCCTGTTTGCAATGCAGATGGCGGAGAAGTATCGTCTGCCTAAAATCACCCTGACAGACGAGGCCAAGGCCATAATGATGAAGTATAAATGGCCGGGCAACGTAAGGCAGTTGAAGAACATCACCGAACAGATGTCAGTGTTGAGCGAGAACCGTGTTATTGACGGCGACGCCATACATAAGTTCATCCCCGAAGACGTCGAGAGCACCCAGTTGGCAACAATAACGCCTGCGGGCGGCAACCATTCGTTTGAGAGCGAACGTGAGATATTGTACAAGATTTTGTACGAGTTGCGCGCCAACGTGAGCGATCTGCGCCGCGAGATGAACAACCTGAGAAAACAGATAGATACCGTAAGGGAGCAATCAGTAAACGGCGGCGCGGCTCTGCCGCAGATAATTTCGGGGCAGGGGGCAAATGTCGGTACGGGCGGACGGCAAACGCCAGCCGTGCAGGACGCCGTGGCCGAGGAAATATCAGAACCGGAAAGCCTGAACCTTGAGGACTTAGGCCGGCAGATGGTGGAGAAAGCCCTTGAACGTAACGGCGGTAACAGGAAGAAAGCAGCCAGGGAATTAGGCATATCTGACCGCACACTTTACAGAAGGATAAAACAATATGGACTTGACAAATAAGAAAACGTTCCGCCTGAAAACGACCGTGGCGACGATTGTTGTTGTCATGGCATTGGTGTCTTGCAGCGTGTCGTACAAGTTCAACGGCGCAAGCATCGACTACTCAAAGACCAAGACCATACAGATAGCCGACTTCCCCATACGTTCGAGCTACGTGTGGGCACCTATGGCGAGCATATTCAATAACGAACTGAAGGACATCTTCGCCAACAACACGCGCCTGATACAAGTGCGTAACAACGGCGACTTGAAGATTGAAGGCGAGATAACGCAATATTCGCAGCGCAACAAGGCCGTGACAGCGGAAGGCACGTCGGCACAGGCGGAGCTGTCGATGACGGTGAACGTAAGGTTCACCAACAATGCTAATCACAACGAAGACTTTGAACGACAGTTTACGGCCACGACATCGTTTGAGACGACCCAATCGTTCACAGCCGTGCAGGAGGAGCTCGTTACACAAATGATAGAAGACATAACCGACCAAATATTCAACGCCACCGTGGCAAATTGGTAAAGATATGAACGTGACGGATTTGGAGCAACTGATAAAGCATCCCGAACTTATGGATAAGGAAACGCTGTACGATCTGCGTTCCCTTCTTGCTCTGTATCCGTATTTTCAGACCGTAAGGTTGCTGTTGTTGCAAAACCTTTACCTGCTACACGACCCTACGTTTGACGAAGAACTTAGGCGTTCGGCTGTATATGTCACAGACCGAGAGGTGGTGTTTAATCTCGTTGAGGCCGCCCATTACAAGCTGCGTGCGCCTGAAAAGCAACAGAAAAAACAAGGAGCAGACACAAGCAAAACTTCTGACGATAGCCGTACAATATCACTCATCGACCAGTTCCTTGATTCTATTCCGGCGGAGACAACCGGAGGCAACAGCGGCATAGGCAAAAAGAAGCGCAAGCCTACGCCCGCAGATGCGGCGATAGACTATGTGGCATATTTGCTGGAAACAGAGGGCGACGGCGAAGACAGTCAACAGTCTGACGGCACGGCAATGAAAGGGCAGGACTTGATAGACAACTTCATCAACAACGACGGCGGAAAAATTGAATTGAAAGATGAGCCTGAGTATTTGCCGGAAATAGAAAATAACGAGAAAAAAGAGGGTGACGAGAAGTATTTTACCGAAACGCTGGCCCAGATATACATACGTCAAGGGCGATATTCAAAGGCTTTGGAAATTATTAAGCGTTTAAATTTGAATTATCCAAAAAAAAATGCTTACTTTGCAGACCAAATCCGTTTCTTGGAAAAGTTGATAATAAATAATAAATATAAATAAAAGCAATGTACACATTATTTGTAATTTTAATCGTACTGGCGGCACTTCTTATGATTGGAATAGTGCTGATACAGGAATCAAAAGGCGGAGGACTCGCCTCTAATTTTTCTTCGTCAAACCAAATCATGGGTGTGCGCAAGACTACCGACGTAATCGAGAAGACTACATGGGGGCTTGCAATAGCAATGGTTGTCTTAAGTGTTGTCTGCGCTTACGTGGCTCCGAAAGCCATTACTTCCGAGAGCGTGATAGAGCGTAACGCTACAGAACAGCAGCAGACCAATCCTAACAACTTGCCTGGTTTCGGTGCAAGCCAGACAAAACAAACTGCCCCGGCAAAGAGTGGGAACGGCGCAAAAGAAGCAGCCTCGGCAGCTCCGAAAGCTCCGCAGACTCCTGCAAATTAAATATGGGAAGAAAAAATAACGGGATTTATTTGGCTATTTCAAATAAATCCCGTACCTTTGCACTCGCTTTGATACAATAACGTATCTCAGCAAACATGGTGGATGTAGTTCAGTTGGTTAGAGCGTCAGATTGTGGTTCTGAATGTCGTGGGTTCGAGCCCCACCCTCCACCCTTCACAGAATAAGCGCTAATTACTTGTAAATCAGGTAGTTGGCGTTTTTATTTACAGCCTCTCCAATGTTTCTGCAAACAGCTTGGATATACTGAAACTATACGTTTTTACAACATTTGTTTACCACTTGTTTACCACTAAAAACAAATGTAAAATGCTGACAATTAATGCAGAAATCAGGAAAAACAGACAAAGGTCTGACGGAACTTACAACGTAAAATTGAGATTTACTCTTGACAGGAAAACGAGAAGGTTGGCAACAAGTCTGTTTGTTACAAGTAAAGACATTACAAAAGACCTTAAAATCAAGCAGTCATCACCTGTAAAGAAAGAGGTAGACAGACTTATTAACAGTTATCAAGAGAGATGTGCCAAACTACAAGTGGACTTAAATAGCCATACCATTAACGAAGTGATGGATTATTTGGATTGCGAACGACAAAAGCAACAGACAATAGATTTTATAAGGTTTAGTCGTGAATGGATAGCCTCAACAACTATTAAAGGTGCCCCCAATTACACATCAGCATTAAATGCCTTAATCCGTTTCATTGGCAAAGAGGAATTGGATGTGAACATGATTACACTTGACTTCTTGGGGTTCAGTAGATTTTTAGTGGGGATAAATTTGTTAGCTTACAGAACAATCCATTATTTTGCAGTATGGAAAACGA
>CALUGX010000010.1 GCA_944320285.1 uncultured Prevotella sp. | reverse complement strand
GACCGACTCGCTCAAGGAGACGCAGCGCAACTGGATAGGACGCTCGGAAGGAACGGAGATAGAGTTTAAGATAAAAGCCCCAGCCCCCCACAAACTCCCCCGAGGAAAAAGCCCCACCAACCTCCCCAATGGGGAGGCTTCTGAAGCTACCAAAGAGGGCGAGGGCACTGACGGCAAGGCTAACCAAAGCCTCCCCCATGGGGAGGTTGGTGGGGCTGGAGTTGGTGGGGCTGCCGGGGCTTTCACCATCTTCACCACCCGCGCCGACACAATATTCGGCGTTACGTTCATGGTGCTGGCGCCGGAGAGCGAGCTGGTGCAGCAGGTAACCACGCCGGAGCAGAAGGCCGAGGTTGACGCTTACCTCGAAAAGACGAAGAAGCGCACCGAGCGCGAACGCATCAGCGACCGAAGCGTCAGCGGCGTGTTCACGGGAAGCTACGCCGTCAACCCGTTCACGGGCGAGGACATCCCAATCTGGGTGTCTGACTATGTGCTGGCAGGTTACGGCACGGGAGCAATCATGGCAGTGCCGGCGCACGACTCGCGCGACTATGCCTTCGCCAAGCACTTCGGGCTGGAAATCCGCCCGCTCATCGAGGGCTGCGACGTCTCCGAGGAGAGCTTCGACGCCAAGGAGGGCACGGTGTGCAACTCGCCGCGCAAGGAACTGATGGAGAAATGGGAGAAATCGAAAATTGAAAATGGAGAATTGGGAATTGAAAATTGTGATTACCGGCATAAAGACAACGAAGGTAATCATAATTCTCAATCATCAACTCTCAATTCTAAATTAATACTTAACGGATTAAGCGTCAAGGAAGCAATACAGAAGACCAAGGAATTTGTAAAATCGCACAACCTCGGCCGCGTGAAGGTGAACTACCGCCTGCGCGACGCCATCTTCTCGCGCCAGCGTTACTGGGGCGAACCGTTCCCCGTTTACTACAAGGACGGCGAGCCGTATATGCTGCCGGAGGAATGCCTGCCGCTGGAATTGCCGGAGGTAGACAAGTTCCTGCCTACGGAGACGGGCGAACCGCCGCTCGGCCACGCCAGGAAGTGGGCGTGGGACACTGTGAACCGCTGCGTGGTTGACAAGTCGCTCATCGACAACAAGACCGTCTTCCCCTTGGAACTGAACACGATGCCGGGCTTCGCCGGCTCGTCGGCTTACTATATAAGGTATATGGACCCGGCGAACGACTCGGCCCTGGTTAGCAGCAAAGCCGACGAGTACTGGCGCAACGTAGACCTGTACGTCGGCGGCACGGAGCACGCCACGGGCCACCTTATATATTCAAGGTTCTGGAACAAGTTTCTGCACGACATTGGCGTGTCGTGCGAGGAGGAGCCTTTCAAGAAGCTCGTCAACCAAGGCATGATACAGGGCCGTAGCAACTTCGTGTACAGAATAGTAGCCCCCTCAAGCTCCCCCGCGGAGGGAGCTTCTGAAGCTACCAAAGAAGCTAACCGAAGCCTCCCCAACGGGGAGGTTGGAGGGGCTTCCCCCGTGTTCGTCTCCTATGGCCTGAAAGACAATTACGACGTGACGCCAATCCACGTTGACGTGAACATAGTGCACGGCGACGTGCTCGACATAGACGCCTTCAAGAAATGGAGGCCGGAGTATGAGAACGCGGAGTTCATCACGGAGAACGGCAAGTACGTCTGCGGCTGGGCAATCGAGAAGATGTCGAAGTCGATGTACAACGTCGTCAACCCCGACATGATTGTAGAAAAGTACGGCGCCGACACGCTGCGCCTGTACGAGATGTTCCTCGGCCCCGTGGAGCAGAGCAAGCCGTGGGACACCAACGGCATAGACGGCTGTCACCGCTTCCTGAAGAAGTTTTGGGCACTCTACGCCGACCGCGAGGGCATGAAGCAGCTCGACGACGCGGAGCCGACGGCCGACGAGATGCGCAGCCTGCACAAGCTCATCAAGAAAGTGACGCAGGACATCGAGGCCTTCAGCTACAACACGTCGGTGGCCGCGTTCATGATATGCGTGAGCGAGCTGGCGCAGATGAAGTGCCGCAACCGCAGCGTGCTGACCGAGCTGGTGAAGCTCATAGCCCCATTCGCGCCGCACATAGCCGAGGAGCTGTGGCACGCGCTGGGCAACGACGCCACCGTGTGTGACGCACCGTGGCCCGCGTATGACGATAAATACCTCGTAGAGACAACCGTGCAGCTTACCGTGTCGTTCAACGGCAAGGCACGCTTCCAGATGCAGTTCGCCGCCGACGCCGACAACAAGACCATACAGGACGCCGTGATGGCCGACGAGCGGTCAAAGAAGTACATCGGCGACAAGAAGGTGATAAAGGTAATCGTCGTACCGAAGAAGATAGTGAACATCGTCGTTAAATAACAAACCCCGGAAGTCATGGGGCAAGGCCGGCAAAAAGGTCTGCCCCATGACCAAGGCCATACCGAAAATCATACTATGACAAAACAATTAATCATCAACGAGGTGAAGGACTATGTGAACATAACCCTTGGCCTCATGCTTTACACGTTCGCCTTCACGGTGTTCCTGCTGCCCTACGAGATAGTGACGGGCGGCATAGCCGGTATAGGCGCCGTGGTGTTCTACGCCACGAAGTTCCCCGTGCAGTACACGTTCTTCATCATCAACGCCGTGCTCATCGTGGCCGCGCTGAAAATCCTGGGACTCAAGTTTCTGATGAAGACAATCTACGCCACGTTCATGCTTACGTTCCTCCTGGAGGTGGCACAAGACGTGGTGATACAGCCCGACGGCACATTCTACAAGCTGCTGGGCGAGGGCAACGACTTCATGTCGCTCGTCATCGGCTGTATGATGACGGGTACGGCCCTGGCCATAGTCTTCCTCAACAACGGCTCGACGGGCGGCACCGACATCATAGCCGCCTCTGTGAACAAGTACCGCAACATATCGCTGGGCCGCGTCATCCTGCTCATAGACGTCTGCATCGTGGGCAGCTGTCTGTTCATAGACACGTTCGGCCCCGTAGAACTGCGCTGCCAGAAGGTGGTGTTCGGCTTCTGCACGATGTTCGTGGAGTGCACCATGCTCGACTACGTGATGAACCTGCAACGGCAGTCGGTGCAGTTCCTCATCTTCTCCAAGAAGTACCAGGAAATAGCCAACGCCATAGCCAAGACCACGGAGCACAGCCTGACGATACTCGACGGCCACGGCTGGTACAGCGGCAAACCTACCAAGGTGGTGTGTCTGCTGGCCAAGCGGCGCGAGAGTCTTACCATCTTCCGCCTTATCAAGAGCATCGACCCCAACGCTTTCGTGAGCCAGAGCTCCGTAATCGGCGTCTACGGTGAAGGCTTCGACCAAATAAAGGTGAAAGTGCCGAAGAAAGCGAAAAATGAAAAATGAAAAATGAAAAGTGAAAAATCCAAGTGACTTATCAGCCCCATCAACCACATCAGCCCTATCAGCCCCATCAACCCTAAAAAACAAGAAACAATGCGCAAGATAGTTTTCGCCACCAACAACGCCCACAAACTGGCCGAAATACGCGAGATGCTCGCCGGCACGGGTATTGAGATACTCTCACTGGCCGACATCGGCTGCCACGACGACATCCCCGAAACATCGGGAACCATCGAGGGCAACGCCTTGCAGAAAGCCATGTACGTATATGACAAATACAACGCCGACTGCTTCGCCGACGACACAGGACTCGAAGTGCACGCCCTCGGCGGCGAACCGGGTGTCTACTCGGCGCGCTACGCCGGCGGCGAAGGGCACGACAGCGAGGCAAACATGGCCAAACTGCTCTCCAGGCTCGACGGCAAGGACGACCGCCGGGCACGCTTCCGCACGGTGATAGCACTCGCCACAAGCGACGGAGTGCCTGAAGGATTGGCCCGCCCGTCAAGACCCGGCGACGAAGCAGGGCGCGGCGCGGCCGTCAAAATGTTCGAAGGCATCGTCAACGGCGAGATAACCACCGAACGCAGGGGAGGGGAGGGCTTCGGCTACGACCCGGTGTTCCGTCCCGACGGCTGCGCGGAGACATTCGCCGAAATGGGCCACGAAGAGAAGAACAAGATTTCACACCGGGCACGGGCCGTGGCCAAATTGGTTGAATATATCAAAAAGAGGAGTTAAGAAGTTAAGGAGTTAAGACACTACTTTAACTACTGATGAATGTCCGCAAAGCAGACTATCACAAAATAAAACAACCTTTTCAGAGTTATATAATAAAAACTCTAATATGGTAAAAGACATCTGCAAACACATAATACGTCCGAACTTCCGCCACACGGCACTATCGGCATTGCTCACGGCATTGGCATTGACCGCAAACGCGCAAACCGGCGACAACATGAAGTGGAAAATATACCAAAGTTTCAATGACATAACCGAGATAGAACCGACAGGGAAAGAAGTGTTCGTATTGGCTTCAAACGGCATTTACTCGTATAACCCCGCAGATGCCACCATCACCACTTACGACAAGACAAACTCGCTGTCAGACATAAGCATAAGGCACATTGCATGGAACAAGGCGGAGAAGAAACTCGTGATAGCATACGACAATGCCAACATCGACCTGCTAACCCGCGACGGACAAACGACCAACGTGCCTGACATATACCTGAAGCAGGCGACATTCGACAAAACAATCAACGACATCTACATTTACGACAACTTCGCATACATATCCACCGGCTTCGGCATTGTGAAACTAAACGTGCGCGACGGAAGCATCACCGACAGTTACCAGCTGGGGTTCGCCGTGGACTACTGCTATATCGAAAACGGCAGCATCTATGCGGCGTCCCGGTCGGAAGGCCTGTACTCATGCACGACGGACAAAAACCTGATTGACAGGAACAACTGGAGCAGAACGGGTGAATACACGGCCAAAACAACCGACCGCAAAAACGTTTACGACGAAAGCGGAGGATACTGGTGGACCACGACCGAAGACGGCCGGCTGACTTACTATAGCACTGACGAAGACGGGAACAAGACTTACATGACGCAAGGCGTGTCGCCGGAAGGTCCGGCATCAAATAATTTCTACAGGATTTACTTCAACGACGGCAAACTTTACGGAGTGTCCGGAATATGGTCGCAAATTATCGACGGCAACCGCAAAGGCGAGATACACGTATTTGACGGCGACAGCTGGGCTGAGTTCGAGACGCCACGGAACAATAAAATAAATTCGTTCGTCGACGTGCTCTGCCTCGACTTCGACCCTGCCGACCCCGGCCACGTGATGGCCGGCACGAAAAGCGGGCTTTACGAATTTAAAGACAACGCCTTTGTCAGGAACTACGACATGGACAACAGTCTGTTAAGGTCAGGGATTAACGATTACAACTATACCATCGTGACATCGGTGAAATTCGACGGTGCGGGCAATCTGTGGGTGCTGAACCCGATGGTTGACGACGCCATAAAGAGGCTGTCCACGGCGAGCGGGGAATGGCAATCGTTCACACACAATGAAATCACAGGCGAATCAAACTACGAGCTGTCAAACGCATTCATCAGCCCGACAAACGGAAGGATGTGGTTCACAAACAGCTTCTACCAGCAGACGAGACTCTTCGCGTATGACACCGCCACAGACGAAATAAACAGCTACGGCCCGGTCTACACCAACCAAAACGGCACTCCGGTGGAGCCCCACTATGTCTACGCGGCAACGGAAGACAGGGAGGGCAACGTCTGGATAGGCACCGACGTCGGCCCGCTATACCTCTCGGCCGAAAGCATACGCACCGGCTCGGCCACGTTCACACAATACACTGTGCCGCGCAACGACGGCACAAACTACGGCGACTACCTGCTTGACGGCATCGACATCAGGGCGATAGCCATCGACGGAGGCAACCGCAAGTGGATAGGCACCAACGACAACGGGGTGTTCCTCATAAGCGACGACAACAACACGCAAATACAACACTTCACAACCGACAACTCGCCCCTGATGTCTGACATCGTGCAAAGCATAGCCATCGACGGCACCACGGGCGAAGTGTTCTTCGCCACAGACAAAGGCCTTTGCTCCTACGCAGGCGACGCAACCGAACCTGTCGCCGAAATGACAAAAGACAACGTGTACGCTTACCCCAACCCCGTGCGCCCCGACTACACGGGCCTGATAACGATAGTAGGCCTGACATACGACGCCGACATTAAAATCGTAACCTCCAACGGCGCCCTGGTAAACGAGGGCAGAAGCACCGGCGGCACATACACATGGGACGGATGCGACCTTGACGGCAAGCGCGTGGCCAGCGGCGTCTACATGGTGATGACAGCAACGTCAGCGGGAGAAAAAGGCACCGTATGCAAAATAGCCGTCGTCAACTGACGGCACACATTCCAACTGTTTTTTCTTTACCGATGCGAAACCAAGACATTCTATCTCGCGATAACACACAATGGATGCAGGGCGTCTCGGCCATAGGCATAATGCTGATGCACTATGTCATGATGCTTGAGTCGTATCCGCGCGCATTCAACATCATAGGCAGCATAGGCGTGGCCGTCTTCCTGTTCGTCTCAGGCTTCGGCATTAACGAAAGCTACAAGTCCGCCGGGCTTAAGGGTTACTGGCGCAAGCGGGTGCTGCGCGTGGCCGTGCCTTACTGGATGGTACTGATCTTCAAGATGCCGTTCAACGAAGGTTTCGACCCCGTAACCTGCCTGCTCAATTTCACTCTCATCGATTCCGAACTTTGGTTCGTCTGCTTCATTGTCCGCCTGTACGCCGTCTACTGGCTGGCGCGCAAATTCATGCCCAAGCACACCACAAAAATCCTCGCCGTCTTCGGCGTGGCTTGCGTATTCATGGAACAGCTCGTCGCAGAGCAGGCTTTCTCGTTCTTTGCCGGATACATGGCGTCAGAGCATTACGATAAGATAAGGCAATGGGGCAAGGCTAAGGTGGCCAAAATCGCGGCCTGCGCCTTCGCCTACGGCACGCTGTTCACCGTACTGAAGGAATTTCAGTTTGTCAGGCAATACATAGGCACGCTGCCCTTCAACATAGTGCTGCTCAATATCAAACTGCCGCTGGCCGCCGCCATAATAGCCGCGCCTTACCTGATGCCGCAGTTGAGGAAGTTGAAGGCCATAGGATGGATGGGCAAGGTAAGCTATGAAATATACATCGTACATTACAACTTCATGCCTTACATCACAGGGTTGGCCTCGATAGCCAAGTTCACCGCCATCTCGATTGCCATAAGCGCGGTGTTCAACAAAGTTAACCTCAGGCTCAAGGACTCACGGCAGACGCTGGCCGCGCTGGCCGCAGCGGCTTACGCCATAATATGTTACACGCTGGCCTGCAAATACGTGATGAGGGTTACCGACAGCTTCGGCTACGTGTGCCTTGCGTACGCACTGGTGCTGGGGCTGCTGTTCCTGTTCGTTTCGGGCGGCAGGATAAATGACGACACCCGCGCAAAGCCCGTGTTTTGGCTTGCGCTCTGCGCCCTTGCAGTGATGATGCTTGCCGTGCAATACCACTTCGACCCGGAAGAGAACCTCGTTGACCGCTGGTCGGCCATAGCCAACCCGCTGACGGCATTGTTCAACGGCGAGTTCCCCTACCTTGCCGAGACCCATCTCGGCGGCAACGCCTCGCCGTTCCCCGTATGGATGGTGTTCCACATTCCGTTCTGGGCCCTGGGCAACGTGGGACTGTCAGAAATATTCACGGCCATACTGTTCATCCTCAGCGTAAGGCGTCTCCTGGGCTGCGGCGCAGGCATCAAGGCCACGCTGCTGCTTGGGGCGAGCATCAACCTATGGTATGAGACGGCTGTCAGGAGCGACCTCATATCAAACTTCCTCCTCTTGGCCGCTTTCGTCAACCTGCTCTTGGCCAAGGGCGTTACGTTCTCCACGCGCCCCTTCCTGCTGTCGGCCTTGGCCGGCCTGTGGCTCTCCACGAGGCTTAGCACGGCCTTTCCGCTGTTCATAATGTTCCTTCCCCACTGGCTGAAACTGCCGTCCGCGAAAAAGGCCGCAACGGTGCTTATCGTCATGGCCGTGTTCTGCGCCACGTTTGCTCCGCTCGCCGTTTGGGACGCCGACAGCCTGTTCTGCGCCGAGAACAACCCGTTCTCGCTGCAATCGAGACAGGGCCGGCCCGCCGACACCGTAATCATGGCCGTCGCCGCCGTCGTCATGGCCTTGGGATGGAAGGGCGACGTAAGAAAGGCGATATTCTTCTCGGCCGTTGCGCTGATACTTCTGCCGGTGACGGCCTACGGCCACAATATGTACATATATTCAAACTGGACGGAGATTTTCAACAGCAAATATGACATCACCTACTTAGACGCTACGCTGCCGTTCCTCATCACGGTAATGGCCTGGACAAGCCCACGCATGGAGCCAAACTCCTCAAAAAGGAGTTAACCGCTGACTCCTCTTTCATAAACAATCAGTTTATAAACCTTCAACAGTGAAAGCGACGGACGCCGGCCCTCAAGATTTTTACGTATAATACCGTAAAAAAAACGGCCTGACAGCCGCACAAGCCAAAGCAGGCGCATCCGGCGCAGACTGTCCACAGCCGACAGCAGCGGCGAATATCCTTGCAGCTCTGCGGCGAAACCATGCAGCGTGAACAAAGCCTCGTGCAGTTTTGCGAGATATTTCGCATTACCCTCAAACGACGTGTAAGCTACGGGATTGTCGATGTGCGTCACCTTCACGCCCGCCTCACGCAGGGCCTTGCCCAGCAACACGTCCTCGTAACCGTAAGTAGTCACGCGCTCGTCATAAGGCACACGCTCAAGCACCGAGCGGTGATGGAAAAAGTTTGTTGTCCTGAACGAGGCATACGGACGCTTCAGCCGCGCTTCAAGCGAATGGTTACGTTCTTCGTGCTTTTCATAGCGGAAACGCAAATTCTCACGATACAGGCGGGGCGAGGCCTCACCGCCGTCAACCGACACGCCGCCTGACGCCACTTCTCCCCGCCGCACGCCGCTCTCAAGGTAACGCCTTATGAAGTCGCCATGCACAGGCCTCACACGTGCGTCAAGCATCAGCCGCCATTCATAACGTCCCTCACGTGCCATCGCGTTACGCATGGCGGCGCGGCACGTATGCCGCCCGCCGCTGACATACCGGCAGCGGTGCCTGGCGCAGACGGCCTTGTTACAGGCTATCGCGGAAGGGTCGTCAGAACCGTCGTCGAACACGACGATTTCATATTCCAATCCCTTTATTGTTTCAGCCTGGCGCCACAGTTCGTCTACGAGCGGGGCGGCCACGTCGTTATATACGGGAATGAGTATCGAAAGATTGTTTATCATGATTGCAAAGATAGTTTTTTTTTATAAGTTGCTGAAGGAGTTATAAAAAAAACCTATCTTTGCAATCATGAAACTCAGCATAATCGTACCCGTATATAACACCGAAAAAACGCTTGAGAGATGTGTCGACAGCATACTCCGGCAAGACTTCACCGACTTCGAGCTGCTGCTCGTTGACGACGGCTCGACCGACGGAAGTGGCCTTTTAGCTGACAAAACGGCACTAAACGACGCGCGATTGGGCGTCTTTCACAAGGCAAACGGAGGCCTTTCGGACGCACGAAACTATGGCATTGAGCGTGCACGCGGGGAATACGTCACATTCGTTGACAGCGACGACGAGCTGGCTCCCGGCACGCTCGCACAAGTGATGGCCACGATAGACGCACACAAGGAGTACGACATATTGGAATATCCCGTAACCGAACGCCCCGGACGGCCCGACGAACATATTTTCAACCCCGGCGACAATGAATATGCCGACGCCTACGACTGGCTGGCCTGTCAGGGGCTTACCCACTGCTGGGCCTGCAACAAAGTGTTCAGGCGGCAAATATTCGACGACGTAAGGTTTCCAAAAGGGCGCAAGTTCGAGGATATGCTCACAATGGGCCGCATAATAAGCAAGAGGCCGTTCATGGCCACCACCGCCTGCGGAATGTACATTTACCATTGGAACGACAACGGCATCACGGCCACGCTGCACGGTCACGACTTCACGCCGCTGCTTGAAGCGCAGCTCGAAACCGTAAAAAGCCTCGGAATAGACACCCGCGAGAGGCGCTGGCACAAAGTCTACATGGATATGTTCGACATACAGCTGCACACTTACCTTACCACGGGCCGCATACTGCTCGACCGGCACCGCGTGGCGTTCAGCAAGCCGTATAACGCCAAAAACATTGCAAAAGTCTTTGCCAACAATGTGTTGGGCCTAAAAGCGGCGTGCCG
Organism: uncultured Prevotella sp.; assembly: GCA_944320285.1. Classification (GTDB taxonomy): domain Bacteria; phylum Bacteroidota; class Bacteroidia; order Bacteroidales; family Bacteroidaceae; genus Prevotella. The sequence continues at coordinate 35,514 of CALUGX010000010.1, read as the reverse complement.
GCTGTTTAAAACGATGAAAAGCATCAGCAACAACGCACGCCTTGCAGGAAAATGAACTTCCGGACACCTTAAATCCTTGACACTGCTATCCTAACCGGTTTATGAAAATAATCTATCTCATAGAAGACTTCGCCGTAAAAGGCGGCGCGGAACGCATCATAGCGCAAAAGGCAGGCATCATGGCGTCAAGATGGGGCCATGACGTCACCATAGTGTCGATATACGCCGACGACAGGCCGCCGGCGTATCCGCTAAACGGCGTCAGGCTGGTAAGCCTCGGCGTACCGTTTGCCGTGAAAAACAGCGGCCTTGCATGCAAAACGCTGTCGCGCATGAGAGTCATCATGCAGGCTGTGGCGCGCTTCAACAAGGCGGCAGACAGCATACGCCCTGACGTCATATTCTTCACCCTAAGTCTCGGAGCACTGATATTGCCGTTTTACAGGGGCATGGCAAAGAAGGTCTACGAGTCGCACCTGGCACGGCAGTTCACACCTTACCACAGGTTCTTCGGCATGATGGAGCGCAAGGCTGACGCCGTGGTATGCCTCACAGCAGGCGACGCCTCGCAATACCGACGCTCACGCAATGTGCTGACAATACCTAATTTCATCAGTATGCCTGACGCGGCGGTGAGAGACTACGGCGCACGGCGGGCCGTGGCCGTGGGAAGGCTCGAACGGGCCAAGGGCTTTGACATACTCGTCACGCTGTGGAAAGACATCGCCGCCGACTGTCCCGACTGGCGTCTGGACATCTACGGCGAAGGCCCGCTGCACGACGCTCTGCAACAGCAGATAACCGAACTCGGACTGGACGGCAAAGTAAGACTCTGCGGACGCACCGAACGGATGATGAAAACATACACCGAATACAGTTTGCACCTGATGACGTCGCGCTTTGAGGGGATGCCCATGACGCTCGTCGAAGCCCAGGCCTGCGGACTTCCGTCGGTAACGTTTGATTACGACTACGGCGCACGAGAGATTGTCCGCCACGACATTACGGGCCTGATAGTGCCCCAAGGCGACGGTGCCGGCTTCGTGTCTGCCGTGAAGAAGATGATGGGCTCCGAACAAGCGCGACGCAGTTACGGCACAGAAGCGCGACGGCAGGCGGCAAGGTTCTCACCCGATGCGGTGATGGATGAATGGCGGCGCCTGCTAAATTCCCTGTAACAGCCTGCCGTACAGTTCTACGTGCTTTGCTGCCACAAGGCGGTAGTCATGGTGTTTCCTGACAAACTCTATGCTCTGGCGCGACAGCCTTTCCACGCTGCCGGGAGTAAGCAAGGCGCGTTCAAGCACATTTACGTTTTCGCCAAAGCTCATCTCAGGACTTACGTTTATCACGGGTCTCAGCTCTCGCTCGCCTATAAAGCGGTAATAATCCTCCTCGCCGCCGCCGATGACCACCGTGCCGCGGGCCATAGCCGCAAGCGAGTTCATCGAAGGAGTGAAGCTGTAAAACTGGTCCACAAGGACGTCGGCCTCGCTCAACATGGCACAATATTCGGCGTAAGGCACGTCTTCGACGCATTTCACATCGAGCCGCCCAGGATGCCTCCTGTCCACTTCCTCCACCATCTTCAATATCTTGCGTGCGCCTTTTAGATAATCCCGCCGGCTCTGCACCCCCACGAGTACCTTTATCTTCGCCCCACGACCTTTTATCGAAACGCCGTTTACCGGTATTTCAACGGGCAGCGGCATATAGACTACTTTATCCGTGTAAGGGCCGGTGTTGTAAGCCAAATAATATTCATAAAGGCATGGCAGCAGCACGTCAGCGGCATCGGTGGCCTTGCGCCATAAACTGACGAGCCGGGGCAGGCGTTGTTCGGCCAGTCGGGCGGCGTTGCTGTCAACATTATGCCGACTGCCGTTCCAGTATGTGTCAGAATAGCGGGGCACGCCTTCAAACTGGCGTTCAAGCACTAACGGGTCATCACCATAGCATCCCTTGGCCAGCAGCCTGTTGTTGCGTTTGAGGAAATCTATGAGCAAACTGTTCCAACAAGCCTTCAGCGGCACCGACTGGTAGTTGTGTATCAGCACCACGTCGTTGCCGCGCAACGACGGGCTGTTGGCCACAATCTTTGCCAGCACGCCGAGACCTCCGAGTTTTCCGGCCTGAGGACTGCGCCTGAGGTCGATGTCGCGCTGCGAATCGTGCCATCCGTTACCGTCAGACATCAACGTCACATCGTGACCTGTCTCCGCAAGACCTTTCTTAAGAGTTTCATGCACATGGCTCGCATCGCCGATGAGCAATATCTTCATCTCACGCCCTCCTTACCGCCGGAGCACGGTTCATTAAGTCTGTACAGCGAATATCCGTGCAGCCTGTCTTCTTTCACTAATCGGTAACGGCTCCTGACTATGCCGCCTATCTCGGTGTCGTAAGCGTCGCCGTCGAACAATATCCACTTCACACGGCATTTCGCATACTCGCCAACCAGCTTTCCAGTAAGCCTTTCATCGTTGCCGACCGCCCAATCCTGGAAACTGAAATAACGGCAGGCAGGCATCATGCCGGTCCATACGTATATGCCGGCATCGCAGTTGTAGCCTATGAAACTGTCCCTTTCGCAGGCAGGAATGACGCTTACCATCGGTATGAGGTGCTTATGACCGTTGTCAAAACTGCTGCCATACTTAAAAACAGCCATGTAAAGCAACGACGCTGACACTGCCGACACGGAGACGGCATTGAAAAGTTTGGCCACGGACGGCATGACTGCCGACATACAATCGCGAGAAAGGACAAACGTGGCACACAAATACGGGAGCGCAACCATACCGTAATGCGGTATGCGGTAAGTGAAATTAAGAAAGACAAACGTAACCAAGGCTGAAGAAAGCCAAAAAGCCCCTTTCAGCCTGTTGCCGCAAAACATTGCAACGGCACCGGCGGCGATTGCCAAAATGCAATAAAAGTAATTCCTCGACGCATAAACGAACGACATTGGCACGTAATGTCCTGCGGAGTGGATGGAGTAGCTCACGTTGTAACCAAACGTGCCGTACCACATCTCATCCAATATCCCGTGCACACCGAAGTAAACCAAGAACGGTAAAACCATGAGCGCAAAGCCCGCGGCGAACCAGAGGAAATTGTGCAGGATGTTTTTCCACAGTCCGTGCCTGACAAGGAAACAAAGCACGAACAACACCCCGACGCACACGCCTATGGCGTTGGTTACGCGCGTCATGAGGCTGAAGCCGAGCACCATGCCGTAAACCAATGAGTGCACGGCGGGATGGGCGTAAACGCCTTTTGAAGCGTTTACCGTCCATTTATACATTAAATAATATGCCGTGAAAAGCAGCGGCAGCAGATACTCTTCCGTAAGGTTGCCGAAGTCGTAAACCAACGACAGGCCGACCAGCACGGCAAGAGAGGCCGCCAGCGCGCCGTGAAAACCGTAGACCGACGAAAGCCACCTGAACGCGACGGACACCGTAACCGCAAGGAAAAGCACCTGAAGGATGAACACGCCCAGCTGTGTGCCCGTCATGGCGTAACCCAAGGCGTTGATGAAGAATATCATCGGCCCCTTAGAATCCCAAAGCCCCACGTAAGGCAGCACTCCATCACACCAGCCACGGCCTATCACCTGGAACATCGCCGAGTCGCAATATGCGCCATACTCATACAACGGCGACGTGGTAACCGAGAAAAACAGCGCGAAAGTAACTGCGGCTACCGCAATAACCACATACCCCGACACCGTTTTCTTATTCACAACGAAAGACATAAAATTAAAACCTGTTAACTACTGACAACTTCCCTATTTCGGCAAAGCATTTGTCTTAACTCCTTTAACTACTTAAACTACTCTAACTACTTAAACTACTCTAACTCCTTAAAAAAAATATTTCAGCTAAGCTCCAGCATCCTCTCTATCGGCTTCACGGCATCGGCGGCAATATCCTCCGAAACGGTCACTTCGGGCCAACCATACCTTAGCGTGTTGTAAAGTTTCAAGAGCGTGTTCAGCTTCATGTGCTCACACTCGTTGCAGCCCGCAGCGGCCTGCTCCGGCGGCACGGGTATGAACTCCGTTCCGGGGCATCGACGGCGCAGCTCGTACAGTATGCCGGCCTCCGTTGCCACGATATACGAGCGGTCGGGATGCGCCTCGGCATACTTCAGCATATCCGCCGTCGAACCTTTCACGTCGGCCAGAGCCAGCACAGCAGACTTGCATTCAAGATGAGCCATCACCACGGCATCCCGGCGCTCCGCCTTCAGGCGGGCCACGGCTTCGGCCGAGAACCTCTCATGCACATGGCATCCGCCCTGCCACAGCAGCATCCGGCGGCCCGTCACGGCGTTGATATAGTCGCCCAGGTTGCGGTCGGGGCCGAATATCAGCTTCGCGTCCTGCGGCAGCTTCGAGACCACGCGCTCGGCGTTGCCGCTCGTCACCACGACATCTGTCAGCGCCTTCACCGCCGCCGTGGTGTTGACATAGCTCACCACCTTGTACCCCGGATGCTCCGCCTTGAAGCGCGCCAGGTCTTCGGCACGGCACGAGTCGGCCAGCGAGCAGCCCGCGTTGAGGTCGGGGCAGAGCACCGTCTTCTGCGGGCACAGCAGCTTGCACGTCTCCGCCATGAAGTGCACCCCGCACATCACGATTACATCGGCGTCGGTCTCCGCCGCCTTGCGCGCCAGCGCCAGCGAGTCGCCCACGAAGTCGGCCGCGTCCTGCACGTCGCCCGGCGTATAATAGTGAGCCATCACCACAGCCCTTTTCTCTTCGCACATCCTGCGTATTTCAGCCTTCAAGTCAGTGCCTTCAGGCGCAGGCTCGCAGATGCAGCCCTGTCGTTTCCATTCTTCAAGTATCATTTTTTTTACACTATTCATAATTCATTAACCGGTTGGGTGAAAAGATTGATAAGACAAATAGGACCGATAAACCCAAGAAGTATTGTATTCCTTCACTTCTTCATTCCTTCACTTCTCAATCTCCGTTTTCGTTTTCAACATTCAATCATATTTATATTCTTTTTTTCTTTTTATTGAAAAACAAAAATGACTTGTATGATATGCCGTTGATACGTGCAAAACTTCCGTCCTTTTTGCTTGTATATTAAGTTGTCAACGTAATGACCTGTGTTTTCAACATCTGTCGTTAACAACTTCTTTCTGACTGTCAGCGCATAATGCCGTTTGTCAACAATCGCTATGCAAGTTGCAAATTTAATAAGTTTACATCTTTTTCTGCCATCAAACCGTTGAAAACTTGTGTATTTTCACACCATAACCCTGTTAATATCTACACACTGCCCGCCTGCCGCCGCCCCCTGTGTGGAAATCCCGCAGTTATCAACAATGTTTTCCACACACTTTTCCACGCCCTGCAATATGCCTCCTTTCACATTGCAATAAGTATCCTTTCACATTGCAATAAGTATCCTTTCACATTGCAATAAGTATCCTTTCGTAGTGTGAAAGGGCATTTATCGGGAGGGACTTGACGCCGTGAAAGCCATGAGAATTATTATAATGTGATGATTTTTATGTAAGACTGAATAGGTTTAAACTTTTTTATTTTCAAAAAAAATAAAATGAATGTCCTTAATCACTCTATCCTCTTTTTATCGGGCTTTATCGACAAGGCAAATGTCTTTAACTCCTTAGCGACCCGTAGGGAGCGAAGTTTACTTGAACAAAGCGAAAAACTACTTTAACTCCTTTAACTACTGATAAATGGGAGCAAAGCGGACATTCATAAAAATATATGTTTATTGAAAAAGTTTAAATGAGTCAATTCTATAAATTCAAATATTTTTATTCAAAAAATTTGTATTTTTCAAGAAAAAATTTTAATTTTACCCCCGTTTTAGCACACGCCGATAGCTGGTACTATGATGTTACATTGTAGGAGCCGGTAGGGGTGGGTTAAGACACGACATGTTAAAAAGGCGTTTACCGGCGTCTTGTCTTTGACGTCTAAGAATCTCGCAAATTCAGACGATATTGTCAGAGCGCAAGACAACGTGGACGCCCCGGGATGTGAATTTATGTCACACCCTGTTTACGTATGCTTTTCAGGCAATCCTGTTTCAGCGTGATTGTGGCTGTGCAGGAGCGATGCCAAGGAGAGTATATTGCAAATGGGTTATGGAATATATTTTCATATCGGCGTGGGCTGTTAGCGTTGTCCGTTCTTCAATATCGGGCAATGCGAGAGCCTTTAGACGTGGGACGGGCAGCGGGCGTACCCACGCTTTTTTTATGCCGTAAGAATTTAATACTTAACCAACCAATCCGCTAACGGGGTACGGGCGGTGAATGATTTATTACGGCAATGAAAAACAAACTAAAACACAATCTTATCGACACCTGTCTCGCTGTTACGTTATTATCTGTTTGTATATCATGTGATTCGTGTGGTGGTGGAACTTACGTGCCTGACACGTCTGAAGAATATTTCACTGACGTTGAAGGTTTCAACAGTGCGTATTTCAGTCCGAAGGTGGAAGACATCGAGGCCGACGACCTTGCGCTCTATGTTGATTATTCCACGTGCAACGTTCTTGGGCAAAATTCGCCCTTCTACCAGGCGTTGGTGCCATCGTGGACCAACGCCGCCAAGGACTATTATTCTATCAAGGGTAACGAGATAACAGAGGAAGAGGGCAGCGTGTTCAGCCTGCTCAAGTCGATAACCAACCATGACTATGCCGACCTGAAAACGGCCGTGGAGAAGATGGCTGACGAAGACAATGAATCAGTACTGCTCACCGACGGCGAATATTTCCAGGAGTCGATAGCTCTCGGAAACGTAAACAATCCTTACATGAAAGACGCCTTTGCGAAATGGCTGAAAAAGGGCCATGACATCTATATCTTCGCCGAACCTTACCAAGAACCTTATAAAGGAGCTACATACAACAAGAAAAGGTTTTACATAATATTCACCGACACGCGTCTTGTAGGTAACATTTATGATAAGATAACGCAGACGGTGAAATTAGAGCAATATCCGCAGGTGGAGATGTTCCACCTCTCGGCCGACCATCCCAAACTGTTTTCAGCCACGGGTGAACACACTTCGCCAAACGAGATGCTCAGTGCCCAAGTGAAAGGTTATGGCTCGTTCGAGGCCCAGGACTGGCAGGTTGACTGGGAGAGCGCCATAGAGCCTTACATCGTAAACGCTGTTTCAAATGACACAGGCCAGCCTATGACTGACGGTGCCTCATTCACTGGCGGGCTGAAGGTAGATCGCAACAGCTACGGCGGCTACCGCATAACCGGCGTTGACGTCCGTGCATACGACATAAGTAAAGAGTTTACCAACTTTTGCAATGCAAAGGCTGCCGGCCAGAAGTCAGGAGGAGAGATAAGTCCTGCCGAATACAAGAACTTCGCCAAGGTGGACGACAAGGAATTCAAGAGTCACGGTATGATAAACCTGCACTTCGACACGCAGAATTATGACCCGTCGATCCTCACGGGCAATCCGTGTACATACTTTAAACTCGACATCGTAATCACCGGCATAGAACCAATATTCAAGCAGTATGAGGCGATGTTCACCTTCGACAGCATCGATCAGCCCGGCCAGAAGAACGTGTCATTGGCTGAAAGTATAAAACAATGTTTAGCCGAACCTGATATAAAGGCTATGATGACGAGCCGCCCGGTTTACACCATTTATGTGAAAGCTAACAAAAGATGATAACCGTCCTTGGTGCTTACGCTTAATTTTTGATATTTATTATTATAACAATAATTCAAAAGAACTTAAAATCTGAATAACTATGGTACCAGTAACTAACTCACAGCAATTAAACCAACTTATGAACGGCACTATGGTTTACGCCATTGTTGTGGCCATCGTAGCCTTGGTCGTAGCCCTGATAGTAGCAAACCTTTTCCCGTGGGAAGGCGGCAACGACCGTTCTTACGTTAAGCGGCGCATATCTTACATCGTGATAGGAGTGGTGGCGGTGCTCGGATTTTGGCTTTATAACGACCTTGTAGTGGCTGAAACGATACGCAACGTAGGTTTTCAAAGTATGTTTAAGGCTTGCAATGTGAAGTGTCTCTTCATCAATCTCGGCATTTACGTCGTGGTAGGCGTGGTGCTCATGTTCGTGTTCCGCCGTTCAAAGTTCGGTTCGATATTAGGAAAGATAAAGAAGTGATGAATAATGAAAATCGTCATAACGCAATTTTATTATTCATTCTTCATCATTAATTTTTAATCATAGAAAATATGTCACGACAGTATTTTGTATTAGGCATAGGCGGTACCGGCATGAGGTGCATTGAGTCGCTAATCCATTTATGCGCAATGGGTATGTTCGACGACACCGACATCCACCTGCTTGCGCTCGATACTGACAAGAACAATGGCAACTTCGCCCGCCTGAAAGAGCTGAAAGACGCTTACCTCGGCGCAAAAGGCAGGGACAAAGCCGCACGCACGGCACTCAGCGACACGTTCTTCTCGGCGAACATAAAATATTATGAGTTCAGCCCCAATTACGAAAACAAAAGCAGCTTCAAGGCCGTGTTTGACTATGACACCACGCAATACAACAACCGCGAGGAAGCCGACCTGGCCGACTTAGTATTGACAAAATCGGTAGAAGATTTCAATCTGCGTCACGGCTATCGCGCCCAAACCCATCTCGGCTCGATGATGATGTACCACTCGATAATCGAAGCGGCGCAGTCACAGGCCGGCAACGACATGAAAAACTTTCTCGGCGAACTGACGAAGGCTTCGCAAAACGGCAATCCGAGAGTATTCATTCTCGGTTCGGTGTTTGGAGGTACGGGAGCTTCGTCTATACCAATCATTCCGCAGGCCATAGCCAAGGCTGCCGAAATAACGAGCAACGGAGCGGCCAATGTGCTGCAGAGCGTATATTTCGGCTCAACGCTGCTCACGGCCTATTTCAGCTTCCGCCAGCCGGGCGCAGACGAACTGGAAAAGCAGAAAGTGATAGCCACGAGTGACAAGTTCGCTCTCAACTCGCAGGTGGCCATGATGTTTTATGACGATGACACCACAGTGAAAAAGACCTATCAGAGGTTTTACATGATAGGCACCGACAATATGTCTTGGGACCCTATGGAAAGGAAAGGCGACGCCACGCAGCAGACAATCACAGGAGGTTCGGAACAGAAGAACGATTCTCATTACATAGAGTTGCTTGCCGCCGCAGCTGCCCTTGACTTTTATAACGCCGACGAAGGAAAGCTCGCCGAAAACAAGCGGCTGACTGATACTGACTATCTTTACCGCGCCGTTGGCGATGACGGCCGTCTCGACTTTGCTGATTTTGTCGGTACTGAAAGGGAAAAGGAATTTTGCAAAAAGTTTGGAATGCTGATAGTCTTTGCCTTGTATTGTAACGGTGAAGACAATTTCGTGGAGAGTGTGCGTTCAGGCGACCAGAAGGAAATACAAGAGTTCAGGGACATCGACGTCAATCAAGTGGAAGCGCTGAAAAGCTATTTTCGCTTGTTCTTCGTAAGGAAGAACGCCGACGGAGGCCTTGAAGAGGGTTGGCTGAGGCAGGTGCACCGTTCGGCGGGAGGCCACGATCGCTTCATGTTCAATGCTGCGTTGTTCACTCCCTCTTCTTATAAGGAACTGATGAAGATGGACTGGAACGACACCTTATATCGTAACGAAGGCACGGGTAAGGACAACAAGTTTAAGATGGGTTTGTTCGGCTCGAAGTTCAATTCGTTCAAGAAAGAGTTTATCGAAGAAAGAGACAAAAACAAGTCATGGCAAAACATCACCAACAAAGGCGAACAGCTGTATAAATTGGTGTTTGACACGTTGGCCAAATTGTATAAATTCAAATAAGGTCGTGCCATAAAACTGTTGTTTTTAATTCATAATTCTTAATTCATAACTCTTAACTTCTTTAACTCCTTAAAAAAAGAGCCATGTCAAAAGCATTATTGATAAAAAGTTACACAAACATAACCACAGGTGGAAAAGGCGTCTGGAACGACCTTAACATGGCTGTGTCATACATACAAGGCATAGAGACGGGAAAGATACTTGAAGACCTCACGGCCGATAAGTTAGGCACATTGATTTCAGGTGTGCCTACGCCGTGGGCGAGAGCCAAGCTGTTCAAGTTTGCCATGCAGACTTTGGCAACGCCCGACCCAAACATCAACCAAGCCGGCCTGTGGCAGTTTTACAACCTGTTATACGACGAATGGAAAGGCTTGGTGGCCGTCATAGCGTTGTTCCCCGACCGTGTGCGCTTCTCCAATCCGGTGAGGATGAACGTCAAAGGCAATGATTACGACATCGCTTCGGCATTCGGGCGTATGCTATTTGACGAAAAAGACCTCTGGAGCGACCAAGACGATAATAACCCGGACAGCCAGCCCTACATTCATCTGATATATTATCGCGACCATCTCGTAGGCGGCACGTCGCCGTTTACCGGCGTTTTCACAGGCGTGGATTACAGCAATATAGGACAAGACGCCAGTGACATATCATGGTACAGGGAAGGAAAATTTGAAGACCCAACGAAATTTCTCACGCCAGACCAGCTGCAAAAGGTTTATCTTTTCATTAAGAACATGAACGGCAACATCGATGCCTTTGAGAATAAAATCAACTCACGGCGCGGCGGCAAAAAGAAGGTTGACATCGGCGGTTTCAAGAAGATGAGCCGCGACTGGGAAGACATTTTGATGAAGCGGGGTGAAGGCAGGCTGAGAGATAAAGGGCCTGTAGCCAAGTATCCGAACTTGGCCAATCCTTTCTCGTTGCTGCTTAAGAGCGACGTGCCGGTGTTCATGAAACCAGACTTCACCTTCACTTACTCTAACGACGGCGACTACCAAAGGATAGGCGACATACAAAGCCTCTTGAGTGACGATAAATATGTCATCGGATGGACCGAGGAAGCCAACGAACGTCCGAAACTTGCCGACGGCCCCGTGTTCCTGTTCAGGGTGAAAGACATACAAAACGGCGATACTAACTATTTCTCGCTTCCACTGTCAGAGCGTGGCGTTGACATCTTTAAGAACAGCCTGTCGAGCCTGCTCGGATACACCGACGGCGGCAACACAAGGCTCACTGCCCAGATAACTGACTCCGGCCAGCTGGCCGTGACGCTCGTGGTGGAGATAGACGGACAGGCCGTGACGCTTAACACACGCGAGTATGAAATCGACTGGATGACAGACTTGAGGCACGTCATAATGTGGCCTGACTTCGTTTCGGAAAAATGGAACAAGTATTACCTTTATTCAGAATTTACGTCGGAAGCCAATGAACGGTTCACACCGATATTCAAGAAAGGTGGCGAATTTGTCAGGAATATCGACGGTGGTTTCCTTACAGGCGATTATGAGCTGAAACCCGACGAGGAAAAGATAGTGAAAGTGACAAAGCTCTTGACGTATCCGCCAGGACAAGGCGACGAGTTGCCCAAATATAACATAATATCATCTGACGTGCCGATGGCCGGGCTGTCAGCCACGGTGAAAGATACGGGCAAGGATGTGCACGCCGGCTTCCTGTTGTTCCGTCCGCAGGTGGTGAAAGACCTCTCTACGACCACCGTCCGTGGCAACGCCGTCGTGGGTATCGACTTCGGCAGTAACAACACCTGCGTGTATTACAAAGATGGCGACAGGAATGCCGAGCCGGTAATGTTCGAGAACAACCGAATGGTGCTTGTGGGCAAGGAGAACACCAATCCGCGCTCCGTGGCTGAGATTAACGAATTGCTCTTCTTTACCAATTACCCGTCGGCCAACGGACAGCTGAAGTCGTGGCTGCACGAGCACGACACGAGGTATTACGACCAAGGTCAGGAAGGCGACGAGATTGTGGGCGGAGTGCCGGTGAACAGGCCTAACGTGTGGGTGCGTGACATGGACGACTATGAGATAACCACCCAGGCGGGCAAGCTGCACTACAACATGAAGTGGCTCGACGACGACCGCGGACTGAAGCGGAAAAAGGCTTTCATAAAGTCGATGTGGCTCAACGTCTGCGCCTATCTTTACAAGAAGAACATCCGTCCGGAACGTATAGCTTGGAGTTATCCAGGCTCGATGATGGAAGCCGACATAACGGAAATGTCGAAAATATTTGAAGACGCATGGAAGATAACGCCCATAGCGGGCACAAGCAAGACGATGCCCGACGACGACGATATTCCCACGGAGGCGGAGGCCGTGTGCAGCTTTGCGCTGTCACAGGACTTCGGCCTGACGCGCAACAAGATGTTCCTCGGCATCGACGTGGGCGGCAGCACGAGCGACATACTCCTGCTTGCCAATGACGTAAACAACGGCAACAAGCCAACGCTGTACAGGGAAAGCTCAGTTCGCCTGGCAGCCGGTGTGTTCTTCAACGCCGTCATAAAGTCAGAACAGTTCCGCGAGGCACTTTACAATTTCCACGAAAGCAAGAAGACTGACGTGTACGTGGCCAACATAAAGGAGATACTCACGGAGCCGTCAAAAGCTCCTTACTATCTGAACAGCATTTTCGACCAGCTGAAGACTACGGATGATTATGAGGAATTTTACACCTCGATAGACGCCGACGCTAAATTTGTCTTCACAATCCCGGCATACGTCACCGGCCTGCTGCTCTTCTATTCGGGAATACTCATAGGGAACACCGTAAAGGCTGAAAACTTAGACATTGACAGTGTTGATATATTGTCGTTCGGCAAGGGCGGGCGGCTGTTCCACTGGCTGCGTAATTCGGCCGGTGGGCGCGCCACGTCGGAATATTACGCCGAATGCCTTAATGCCGGCGTGGGCCTTGTCATCGACAAAGAGATGAAAGTAAAATACCGCAGTGAAATAGAGGTGGACAACAAGGCCGAGGTGGCCAAAGGCTTGGTGGAAAACGCCAAGGTGGAGAAAAAAGGTGGCCATGCCGACTCTGACATTTGCGGCGAAGAAGACGTAAGATACATAGACACCGACGGCGCGCCGAAGGAAATACACACCGAAACGGAGCTGACAGGCGACTATTTCGCCAACGACATGAGCAACTTCGACTTTTCGAGCGTGCCCAACTTCGAGAAGTTCATGAACATCTTTATCGACTTCGTAAGCCGCAGGACACGTATGTATCCGCAAGCCGACAACGAGCTGCGCGACGACATAGCCGAGCTGCCTAACAGCATAGCCGCTTACATAAGGAACAACGACACGGAATATAAGAAAGCCCGCAAGAAGCAAGACAACGGCTTCAAATACCACCAGCCGCTGATCATAGCCGAGGGCATCTGTTTCCTCAACAAGACCTTGATACAAAAGGCATTCAACCAATAAAACCTTGCAGATGAAGGTTCTGACACTATATGTCGATAAATGGTACATCACCGGGGCCGTGTGCTCCGATGGTGTGCCACGCATCGTGCAGCCACGCAGCCGTGACGACCGTTTCTGGTTATACTTTTACGAAGACACGGTTAACGATAAAGTGGTCTACGGCAAGAACAACAAGCCGCATTACCACAACCGCGAAAACCATTATTACGGCGACGTGTTTTCCCTGATCGTTGACAATGAAAACACGTTCACGATATACAACTCGAAGAAAGCCGTCGCTGAGATATTCAAGGCGTCGGGCATAACCGGCGAGTTGAGAGCCGCCGCCGGAGTAGCCGACAATCAGCCGCTTGATGTGTATCTCTCGTTTTCGAAGGATGTGTCATACGCCGCACGGCGTGTGTTTATCAACAACGTGCTTGAGCAAGAAGGTTTCGCCGTGAAAGAGTCGGCCGCCCACATAGAACACTTGGCGTTAGAGTATGCCGTGAGGCATAAACGGCTGGGCGACGAAGGCTGTTACATCACCCTTAATGCGTGCAACGAAAATCTCGTCTACTCGATTTATGAATACAAAAGCGGACAGTTTGACAGGAAAAGCGAAAAGAGCCTTGACGGTTTCGGCACCGACCTTCGTGGCAGGGCCATTCTTGAAAGCGTGGTGAACAGCATCAACAGGAGCGAACATTTCTTGCAAAGCACGGAAGACTTCGAGCGTGAGTACGTCCGTCTGTCACAGTACGTGGACGACTGGATCGTTCGCCTTAACAACGCAAAGCCCGGTAGACCGGTGAAGATACCCGGCGTGAGCCTTTCAGTCAACATAGACAAGAAATACAGTCCCGTGATACTGAAGAACGACATCGACGCACGCACCGGCGCAAGCGTTGACAACATAATCAGGGAAATAGCCAACTCGGTGAAGGAGAACAACATCTCAGGCGAGGAGATAAAAGGCATCGTGTTCATAGGCGACACGTTTACGAACACACAGTTTGTCGAGGCGTTGAAGAGCCGTTACATCATGCCTGACGACCGGTATGTGTTCTACCGCGCCAAAGACCTGCCCAACATTGTATCGGTGTACACGCAAATGGACTGCGCCCAATTCTCCGCCGCCGCCAAGGACATAAGTGCCAAAGGCGAAGTCGAACTTAGGGGCACGGAAATGGCTAAGGAAGAAGCCCGCCTGAAAGAAGCCGCCGAACGCCGCGAAATGGAGCGGATGGCGCAAGTGCAGGCCGAGCGTGAGAAGAAGCTGCGCTACGATAACGCCATGGGGGAGGCCGACGCCGCATATAAGAAAGAAGACTATGCAGCGATGAAAGACTGGGCCGACGAAGCCCTGAAGCATATACCCGGCGACGCTGAAGCCATGCGTAAAAAAGAGGAGGCCTTGAGCCTGCTGTCGGAACAGAAAGTGCGCCAAGAGCAATACCGCAGCACGATAATAAAGGCCAAGGACAGCCTGAAGGAAGGCCGCTGGCAAGACGCTCTCTCGCAAAGCGAACAGGCGCTTGCCTATAATGAAGACTCCGCCGAGGCCAAGCGCATAAATGCCGAGGCCAAGAGGCGTATAACCCTGGCCGGCAAGATAGACATGGGCCTGTCACGCGCTGAACTGCTGATGTCGCAACGTCAGTATGCCAAGGCGTTGGACGAGCTGCGGGCCGTAGCCGCCCTCGATAAAGATAATGCCGGCATAACGGGGAAAATAGAAGAGGCCGAGCGTCTGCACGACGAGAACCTGAAAGCTGTGAGCACCCTGCGTGAGGCCTACGTTAAGGCTAAAAGCGGCGGGGATATTGAAGGAGCTTTGGAGGCTTGCCGTGAATTGGCCGCGACCGACGCCGACAACCAGGGAAGATGGCTGGCCGAGGCCGAACGCCTGAAAGTGGAAAAAGACAAGGCCGAAGCCGACCATAGACGCTGGAAAGAACTGTCGGAAAAGGCCTGGGCAGCCAATTTTGACGAGCAATGGGCCGACACCGTGAAGTACGCTTCAGAGGCTTTAAAGATAAAGAAAGACGACAAGCTGGCGAAATGTCTCGGTAAAGCTAAGGAAAAGTTAGACAAGCAGGAGGCTGAAACTGCGTATGCCAACGAGATGAACAAGGCTAAAAGCCTTATCGTAGACAAAAAGCTGGACGAGGCGAAGCACGTGTTGTCGTCGCTGCAAAAGAAATACCCTGAACGTAAGGAGGAGATAAAAAAGCTGTTTACGCAAATATTCAATTTGGAGAGCGCCAAAAACTTCTTTGACGATAAGGAAAAGGAGGAAGAAGACGTGGCACTGAAACCCGTAAGAGTGACAGGCTTCAAGCCTGACAGCCGGCCGAAGACCAAGCAGCAACCGCCTCCTGACTTCTTCGACAATCCGCGCGGACAACAGAAAAAGCCGGCCGTAGCTAAGCCGGGTCCTAAGAAGGATGAAAATGTACGCACGGGCGACGACTTTTTCGACAGTGACGCGTGGCGCGTAAAACGGAAGGATACAGGCGGCAACTTTGATTTCTGACATACGGCCAACAGCCTCGCGAAAAGACACATAACACCGCGCAAAAGGACATAAAACGCACGGCAAAACGGCACATTACACAAATCAAGCCAAAGCGGCTTAAAAATAAAGATTTTATTAACCAATAAAAATTACGATTATGGCTGAAGTAAAATTAAAGAAGAAAATCACTCTTCGCAAAAAGAACGAATCTGTAGCTTTCACTTTTTCAGGGAAACTGAAAGTGAAGCTGCTGTGGACATCTGACACCGACCTCGACCTTTGCCTCTTTTTCAAGAAGAAGGACGGCGGCGTAGGTGGTGTGTTTTCAAACGAATACCGCGGAAAGAAAACCGACCTCGGCACGCTTGACGCATTCCCGTATATCCAACACCTCGGCGACGCTAAAGAGCCTACGCTTGGCGGTGAGGAGAGCGAGCAGATCAACATTGCCAAGCTCGACGACATCGAGACGGCCTACATCTGCATCGTGAATTACGGAGCGGCAATCGAGGGCGAAGACGTGACTTACGCCGATGAAGGCGGGCGTGTGGAAGTACAGAGCGACTCAGGCGACTATCTCGAAGTGCTGGCCGACTCTAAGGATGAGGGTCACGTTTACTGCGTCTGCTCGATAAATAACAACGGCGGCGAATTCGCACTGAAGAACGAGAGCCGCGTGTTTGATTTGAGCACGGCGTTTGATGAAATTCCCGGTTTCTCTCTCATTTGCAACTAAAATGTCATGGTAGAACTGAAAAAGAAAGTGACGTTGAGGACTAAAATCCCTGACGCCAACACTGAAAATCCTGTTAACCCGACGCCCGACGGCGGCGGTTCACACGGCGGGGCAGGCAAATGGGTTGCGATAATCGTCGGCATAATATTGATTGCTGCCGTGATTTATTATTTCACCCGGAAAGACGGTGGTGAAAGCGCGCCCGAACAGCCTGAGACCACGCTTGTGGCCGACAGTACACAAAGTGCGCCAGCTGACTCCGCAGCCGGAGACGCTTCAGGCGAAAACGTTGAGGCTGCGGCCCACGGCGGCGCTGACGACGCACAGCAGCCAGCCGAGGCTGGCACGGAGACCGCAGTGGTTGAGGTACAGTCAGGACCGCAGCAGGCCGCTGTAACCGGTGGCGACGCTGACAGTCTTGCACGTGAAGTGATACGAGGCAAATACGGCAACGGCGCAATGCGCAAGCAGCGTCTCGGCGACCGCTATGCCGAAGTGCAGGCCAAAGTCAACGAAATGTACCGTAACGGACTTGTGAATTAACCATCCCATGTGAAGGTGTGCCGGAATTTAGAAACTGTTTTGATTTTTTGTCCGACGAAGGGCGTTGCTTGACAAAGCGATATGTCTATCCTGAAAAAAATAAAAACAGTTTCTTAACCAACTCCGGAGGGTGTGGCGAGCCTGCCTCCTGTTGGCTTACTTGGTTTCGGCACGCCTTTATTGGCAAATAAAAAGATAAAAATGGTAATTTCAATCATAGTCGGCTTGTGTGTGTGGTTTGTCCTGCCCATTATGTTCAGCAGCCGTTTCAGGAAGAAGAAGAACAAGAAGGCCTTTGCCATGTTTTGCAAAATAGTGGGCATAGTAATCATTTCTTTCGGTATAATCAACCACATTATTCTTTAATTTAATAAGATGAAACGTTTTTTCCCGCCGCTTTGCCTGGTGGCGGCATTGATATTATCGTGCACTAACAAGACAGGTACCGTTGCACCGGCGCAGCAGGGCGCAACGGCGCAACAGGAAGCATTGCTGCAACAGGGATGGACCGCAGCCACCGTGGAGAACGGCGAACTGTCAGAGAAATACGGCTACGAGCCGAAGTATGGCCTGCAAGACAATTATTTCGACATAAAAATAGGCGAGGGCAGCTGTGTGGCCGTGAAGATAATGGATACGGAAACAAACCGCTGCATAAGGTTTGTTTTCGTAAACGAGAATTCCACGGCCACCGTATCGCAAATACCACAAGGAAAATATTACCTGAAGCTGGCATACGGAATGGACTGGATGCAGCACGAGACCGACTCGCTTACCGTAGGCAAGTTTACGACGCACGCTTTTTATGAAAAGAGCCACAATGTGTTTGACTTCGGTCAAAAGAACTCGTCGCGGGAAGTAAATTACCTTCTCGAAATCAACGTCAAGGGATCTTCGGCCGAAAACAACTTCTCGACCGAGCCGATAAGCGAGAGTGAGTTTAACGAATAACAGCCGCTCACTGTGGAATTAATAATTAGAAATTAAAAACAAATAATTTGTCCTAACTCCATAAATAGAAAAATATGCAGCAAAAACAACATTACACAGGCTTGACAGACAAGGAAGTGCTGGAAAGCAGGGCTGAACACGGCGCCAACGTGCTAACGCCGCCGGAAAAAGAGCCGTTGTGGAAACAGTTTCTCGAAAAGTTTAAAGATCCGCTGATTGTCATTCTCATGATAGCCGGCGTTTTGTCGGTCGGAATATCGTTTTATGAATATTACGGCCTTGGCGAAGGCGGAGCCGTGTTCTTCGAGCCGGTAGGTATCTTTGTGGCCATACTGTTGGCCACCGGGCTGGCTTTCTACTTCGAGCTGAGGGCAGACAAGGAGTTCACCATCCTCAACCGCGTGAACGACGACGAGCCGGTGGAAGTGATACGCAACGGCAATGCGACGAAAATACCCAAGCGCGACGTAGTGGTAGGTGACATTGTGATACTGCCCACCGGGGCCGAGATACCGGCCGACGGCTTACTGTTTGAAAGCGTGAGCCTTAGCGTTGACGAGTCTACGCTTACGGGTGAGCCGTTGTGCCATAAGAGCGTTGATGAAAAAGATTTCGACAGTGAAGCCACTTATCCCACCAACTGTGTGAAGAAAGGCACAAAGGTGATGGAAGGCCACGCCGTCTTCCGTGTCACCGAGGTGGGTGACAGCACCGAGAACGGCAAAATATTGTTGTCTGTGCTCGGCAAAAGCGTTGCCGGCGACGGCGTTAAGCTGACAAAGGAACAAATGGAAGCCGCCGCCCAGAACCTGGCGGAGAAGAACGAGATTTCAAGCAGTGTGAAGACACCGCTCAACGAACAGCTCGATGGCCTGAGCGACCTTATCACAAAGCTGAGCTATGGCTTTGCGGCGTTCGTAGTGTTAGGCCGTCTCATAGCTTATTTCTTCATCGGTGACAATTCTATGGAATGGGCGCACATCACGGCTTATGTGTTGCAGACTGCGATGATAGCCGTGACGCTTATCGTCGTGGCCGTGCCCGAAGGCTTGCCGATGGCCGTGACGCTGAGCCTGGCTTACAGTATGCGGCGTATGCTGAAGACCAACAACCTTGTGCGCAAGATGCACGCCTGCGAGACGATGGGCGCAACCACGGTGATATGCACCGACAAGACCGGCACGCTGACGCAAAACCGCATGAGCGTGGCCGATATGAGCTTCTACGGCCTTGGCACGCAGATGCTTGGCGCCGACCTTAAGAGCGGGATAATCAAGGAGGGTATTGCGCTCAACTGTACGGCCACGCTCGACATGAGTCGCCCGTCTCACCCCTCGGTGCTTGGCAACCCTACCGAGGGCGCGCTGTTGTTGTGGCTTCACGGCATGGGCATAAATTATATGAAGCTGAAAGATGCGGCCGAAGTGGTGGAAGAACTGCCTTTCTCGACAGAGCGCAAGTATATGGCCACGGTGGTGAAGTCGGCATTCATCAAGGGTAAGAACGTTGTTTACGTAAAGGGCGCGCCTGAAATAGTCCGCTCCCTTTGTAGGCAGGTTGATGGCGACGTGGGTGACGACGTTATCAATAAGCACTTGGCCGAATATCAGGGTAAGGCCATGCGCACACTGGGCTTCGCCTACCAGGTGTTGGAAGACGGCGAACGTGCGATTGACGGCGGCAAGGTGGTGGCCGGTAATCTTACGTTCCTCGGCATAGTGGCCATAGCCGATCCTGTGCGCAGGGACGTCCCGGCAGCCGTCAAGGAATGTCTCGACGCCGGCATCGACGTTAAGATTGTTACCGGCGACACTCCCGGCACGGCAAAGGAAATAGGCCGGCAGATAGGTCTCTTGAAAGCCGGCGACGGTAACGATGCCATCATCACTGGTCCGGAGTTCGCTGCGCTCTCCGACAATGAGCTTGACAAGAAAGTGATGAGCCTGAAGATAATAGCCCGCGCACGGCCTATGGATAAGAAACGACTTGTGGAATCGCTGCAACGTTGTAACCAAGTGGTAGCCGTCACGGGCGACGGCACTAACGACGCGCCGGCTTTGAAGGCCGCCCACGTGGGCCTGTCGATGGGAGATGGCACGTCGGTAGCCAAGGAAGCCTCAGATATCACGATAATCGACAATTCGTTCAGCAGCATCGGTCGTGCCGTGATGTGGGGGCGCTCGCTTTACCGTAACATCCAGCGTTTCCTTCTCTTCCAGCTTACGGTCAACGTGGCCGCGTGCTTTATCGTGCTTGTCGGGGCGTTCATGGGCACGGAGTCGCCGCTTACCGTCACCCAGATGCTTTGGGTTAACTTGATAATGGACACTTTCGGAGCAATGGCCCTTGCCTCGCTTCCGCCGTCTCATTCAGTAATGCGTGATAAGCCGCGCGACCGTAAGGCGTTTATCCTCACCAAGCCCATGATAAAAGATATTATCGGCGTGGGTGGCTTCTTCTTTGCCATACTCCTGGTGTTTCTTTACATCTTCCAACACACCAATATAACGCAGATGACAGACCTGCTGCACTGTGAGCTGGGCAAGGCCGACGGCTTGACGCCTTACGAGCAGACGCTGCTGTTCTCGATTTTTGTATGGACCCATCTTTGGTATATGTTCAACACGCGCTCTTTCGCCACAGGCAAGAGTTTCTTCAGCCTAAGGATGAGCAAAGAGTTCTTCATGATCGTGGCCGTCATCTTCATAGGCCAGATATTGATTGTTGAATGTGGATATAATTTCTTTAATTGCACCCCGATGAAGTTTATCGACTGGGTGATAATCATCGTCCTGTCATCCCTTGTCCTATGGGTTAGGGAATTGTGGAACCTTATTAGAAATTAATATTTAGAATTTAAATTAGAAAAAAGCCTTGTCGGATGTATCTTTCCGGCAAGGCTTTTTTTTAATGGATTTTGATTTATTCCACTATTGTCAGATACTCATAAATTTACGAGGCAAATGTTTTTAACTACCTTAACTATTTAGCCCCCGTAGGGAGTGATAACTCTTTTATTTATGGCTCCTTATCAGTTTAAGCAGCCGATCCACGGCTTCCTCTTCGGGGATGTTCTTCTCCACGCATTGCTTGCCCTTGTAGAGCGACACTTTGCCGCGGGCGGCGCCCACGTAGCCATAGTCGGCGTCGGCCATCTCGCCGGGGCCGTTGACAATGCAGCCCATGATGCCTATCTTGAGGCCTTTCATGCCGCGCGTGGCTTCTTTGATGCGGGCGATGGTGGAGCGCAGGTCGTAGAGCGTGCGGCCGCATCCGGGGCAGCTGATGTATTCGGTCTTGGTGGTGCGCAGGCGTGCGGCTTGGAGTATGCCGAATGCCGTTGCGGTGACGTCGGCGTCGGGCAGTGTGCCGTCGTTCATGAGCCAGAGTCCGTCAGTGAGTCCGTCAAACATCAGTGCTCCCATATCGGCGGCGGCTTCTATCTGGAAATCGCTCTTTTCCTGCTGCGTGTGGCGGTATGCCTGGCAGAAGACTACGGGGTTGCGTAGCCCGGCGGCCATGAGTTCGTGTACGAGTGCGCGCTGCTCGCCGAGGCGGTTGCGGTGGGTGCTGACGCTTACCACCACCACTTCGGGGTGGGCTTTAAGGCAGGCTGTGTATTCGTCGGCGTCGGCTCCGTATGGTATCACGAGGAATTTCACGTCGGCTTTGACTGCCGGGATGAACGGCATGGCGTTGTACGGGAATATGGGGTATATGCCGGTCTTGTCGGCCAGTGTGCCGTAGACGTTGAAGTCTACGATGTAGCGCTGGTTTTCAATGCGTCTTTCGGGCAGCAGTTGTCCGGTGTAAACGTAGTCGGGCGCGAGTCCGTCGCTTTCTGCCGTTAGTGTGGCGGGGTCGCCTCCGTCGAGCATCGAGGCTATTACCACCGGGGCGCACGTGCCGCCTATGCCTCCGGCGGGCGTAGTTGTGCGGCGTTCCGGGTGCAGCCAGTCGAAGCCGGGCGCCTCCGTGCCGGGGATGGTGGTGTGTCCGGCGCGCGCTGTTACGTAATCAGCTAAGTGGCGCGCCACGGGTATCTCGGTCTCAGGCTCTTCGCTGAGCGACACGCGCACGGTGTCGCCAAGTCCGTCGGCCAGTAGCGCGCCTATGCCGACGGCGCTTTTTATGCGGCCGTCTTCGCCCTCGCCGGCCTCGGTCACTCCGAGGTGCAGGGGGTAGTTCATGCCTTCCTCATCCATGCGGCTCACCATCAGGCGCACCGAGCGCACCATTACCACGGTGTTGCTGGCTTTGATGGATATTACCACGTCATCAAAGTGTTCGCGCTTGCAGATGCGCAGGAACTCCATGCAGCTCTCTACGATGCCTTCGGGCGTGTCGCCGTAGCGCGACATTATGCGGTCGGAGAGCGAGCCGTGGTTGACGCCTATGCGCAGGGCGGTGTGGTGTTCGCGGCAGATGCGTATCAGGGGGATGAAGCGTTCTTCGATTTTCTTCAGTTCGTCGGCGTATTCCTCATCGGTGTATTCAAGGTGTCGGAATGTGCGTGCCGGGTCAACATAGTTGCCGGGGTTGATGCGCACCTTGTCGGCGTATAGGGCTGCCACTTCCGCCACGTGCGGGTTGAAGTGCACGTCGGCCACTATGGGCGCGTCGTAGCCGTCGGCGTGCAGCCGTGCGGCTATTTCTTTGAGGTTCTCGGCCTCGCGCACGCCCTGCGTTGTCAGTCTGACGTATTCGCCTCCTGCGTCGATTATCCTTTCCGCCTGGGCTACGCTGGCCTCGGTGTCGGTGGTGGGCGTTGTTGTCATCGACTGCACCCGTATCGGGTTGTCGCCTCCCATCGGCGTGCCGCCCACACGTACCTCTGATGTGGCGCGGCGGCGGTAGTTGAAGAGATCCATTTAATTAAGAGTTAAGAGTTAAGAATTAAGAGTTAAGAAAAATAGCTTTGTCAAATGGAGTAAGGCATATTTTCTTAACTCTTAATTCTTAATTAATTTGTCTTGTATTCATATTTCACTTCGGCCAGTTCTTTGTTGGCCTTTTCAATTTTGACGCCGAGCCCTGCCTTGTAGTCGGCCAGGCGTGCGGCTATGGCGTCGTCGGCCAGGGCTAGCATTTCAGTGGCCAGTATTGCGGCATTCATCGCGCCGTTGACGCCTACTGTGGCTACGGGTATTCCCGGCGGCATCTGTATTATGCTGAGCATGGCGTCGAGGCCGTCGAGCATTCCCTTGATGGGCACTCCGATTACGGGCAGTGTGGTCGATGCGGCGATGACGCCGGGCAGTGCGGCGGCCATGCCTGCGCCGGCTATTATCACTTTTACGCCGCGGTCTTTGGCTTGCTTGGCAAACTGCTCCACGGCGTCGGGCGTACGGTGGGCCGAGAGTGCGTTGACTTCAAACGGCACCTGCATATCGTTTAAGAACTTGCAGGCTTTTTCCATTACGGGCAGGTCGCTTGTGCTGCCCATGATTATGCTTACTAACGGGGTCATGATGTATTTTTTTAGAAGTTTATGCAAGTTATGTAAGTTATGTAAGTTGTGAAAGTTATGGCCGATACCTTGGGCGGCTTTTCACTTATACTATTATCACCGAGGCGAAGGCGCCGGCCACGCCAACAAGGAAGCCGAGAACTATTTGGCGCAGCGTGTGCTGGCGGAGCACCATGCGGCCGGAACCTACGAGGCCGGCAAGCACCAGTACGGCGCAGAGCCACCACACGGGGTTGAAGCCGAACACCGCGGCGAAGGCCGTCAGCGCGCCGGCCACGCCTCCGATGGCGGCCATGTGGGTGGACACTTTCATGAAGGTGTTGACTATGGCGCAGGCCACTTGCACCACCAATGCGGCTATCACCACGGAACGGATGAAGTAGGGCACGTGGGCGGCTTCCATGATGTAATAGCACACCATGTAAGACACGATGGATATGACGTAGGGCACCACGCGCCGTTCCCTGCCGCCGAGTTCCAAGCGTGTCCAGCCCTGGTAGTGGCGGTAGAGGCGGATGAGCACCGTGGGCATGAGTACGGTGAAGAGCCATACCGTCAGCAACAGGAACAGCTTGTAGGTGAGGGGCAGGAGGCTGAGGTAGGTGAACGTCAGCAGTATGGCGAGCCCTACTACGGGAAGGTAGAACGGCGTGAACACCACGCTGAGCACTTTCGCTGCCAATATTATTTGTTTCTCTCGCATATTCTGGTTGGTGATGGGAGAACCGGGTGGTTTTGGGGAGTGGGGATGACTGTGAGGGCCGGGAATTTTTTAACTCTTAACTCTTAATTCTTCCTCAGTCTCGCCACGGGTATGCCCATCTGTTCGCGGTATTTGGCTATGGTGCGGCGCGCCACGGGGTAGCCCTTGGCCTGCATCATGTCTTTGAGGGCGTCGTCGCTCAGGGGGCGGCTCTTGTCCTCCTTGTCGATGATGTCTTTCAGGGCAGTCTTCACGCTGCGTGTTGACATCTCGCCGCCGTCGGCCTTCACGCTGTCGCTGAAGAAGTGGCGCAGGCGGAACGTTCCCCACCGCGTCTGGGCGTATTTCATGTTGCTGACGCGCGACACCGTGGATATGTCAAGTCCTGCGCGCTCGGCCACGTCTTTGAGTATCATCGGCTTGAGGTCGCCCTCGTCGCCGTCGCGGAAGTAGTCGCGTTGTATGTCGATTATGGCCTTCATCGTGACGTAGAGCGTGTGTTGCCGCTGTTTCACGGCGTCGATGAAGCCGCGTGCGCGGTCCACCTTCACCTTGGCGTAGAGCAGTGCCTCCTTGTCGCGGCGGTTCATCTTGTTCTTGCCGTGGCGGTAGTCGTCGAGCATGGCGGTGAATGACGGCGATACGTACAGTTCGGGCACGCGGCCCGTGTTGAGCGTGAATGTCACCGTGCCGTCGTCGGCTGTGTCTACGATGAAGTCGGGCGTTATCTGTTGCAGATTGCGCCCCTCGGTCTCGCCCAGGGCGGCCCCCGGCTTGGGGTTGAGGCGCAGCAGTTCGGTGCGCACCTTGTCCGCCGTGGCGTCGTCGATGCCGAGCTGTGCTGTTATCTTGTCCCAGCGTTTGTTCATGAACTCGTCAAAGCACTTCGTCACCACCTCTTCCATCAGCTGTCGCGTGTGTCCTTTCGGGCGTTGGCGGATTTGCAGCAGCAGGCATTCGCGCAGGTTGCGTGCGCCCACTCCCGGCGGGTCGAATGTTTGCAGGATGTGCAGCACGCCGTCGATTTCGTCTTCGCCGGCATCGATGTTGTGGTGCACGGCCAGTTCGTCGCTCAGCGTGCCGGCGTCCTTGCGCAGCAGTCCGTCGTCGTCGAGCGAGCAGATGAGGTATTCCATCACCTCGCGCTGGCGGGGCGTGAGGTCCACGTCCACCATCTGTTCCTTCAGCTTGTCGTAGAATGAGGTGTGGTCGCCATAGACCGTCTCCTCGTAGTCGGCCCCGTCCCAGGCGTATTCGCCGGCCGCTCTTACGGCTTCAGGCATCTCGTCGTCGATGCCGATACCGGCCAGTGCGTCGTCGAGTGCGTCGGCTCTATCCTCGCGTTCTTTGGCGGCGTCGAAGTCGTCGTCGCTGCCGTCGGCGGTGTCCCCGTCGTGTGCGTCGGCCGGGGCGTCGCCCTCCACGCTTTCCAGTGCGGGGTTGTCGTCCAGTTCGGCGTTGACGCTCTGTTCCAGTTCGGTGAGCGGCATCTCCAGCAGTCGCACCACGAGCATCTGTTGCTGCGTCAGCTTTTGCGTCTGCGTCTGTTTCAGCGTCTGCGTTTGTATGAGTTTCTGTGCCATGACGCTGCAAAAGTAATATTTTTTATGGGAAGAGGGAAAATAAAAGGGGAAAAATAAAAAAAGAAGCCCCTCCCAACCTAAAGCCCAAAGCCCAAAGCCCCTCCCAACCTAAAGCCCCTCCCAACCTCCCCAAGGGGAGGAGCCTGATTTGCAAAGCTAACTAAAGCCTCCCCACGGGGAGGTTTGGAGGGGGCTTCCTCCCATTGGGGAGGTTGGGAGGGGCTTTAGGTTGGGAGGGGCTTTGGGCTTTGGGCTTTAGGTTGGGAGGGGCTTCTTAAAATGTATTAAATTTTCTTAAATTACCCCACCCGAATTATTAATTTAGTATCTTTGCAGTGTTATATTAACAGAGTGCTGCGGCAGGGAGTGCTGCGGCCGTTATGTATAACTAATGGGAATGAGAAATTAAATGAATGTCTTAGTCTGTCAAAACGAAGCCGGCGGCAAGAGGTCGGGCGGCTTGAAAAATTTTAAAATCATGGGAAAAAGCAAAAGCAACAGGGAGTTTGAGGACTCAGATGTATTCAAGCGGCGCAGTTTGAACTCGGCCAAGAACCGCAAGCTGATGGCCAGGGTGGTCACCATTGTGCTCGAAGTGCTGGCTGTGCTGGTGTTGGCGTGGGTGGTTTACGCCTATATGTTCGAGTAAGCCGGGCTGTGGCGTCGCTTTGCTGTTTTTCCGCCGGCCGGACCGTTGAGGCCCGTGCGTGCGGCGCCTTATTGCACGTTTTGTAACCTACTGGTTTCCAGTGTGTTTCGAAACGTGCTTTTTTACGTTGCGAAACGTGCCTTTTTACATTGCGAAACGTGCCTTTTTACATTGCGAAACGTGCCTTTTTACATTGCGAAACGTGTCTTTTCACGTTTTAAATTTTTCCCCCATAACACAGGTCTCCGGCGTCGCCGAATCCGGGCACGATGTATTTATGTTCGTTCATGCCGGGGTCGATTGCTGCGCACCACACGGTAGTCTTGTCATCGGGGAAGGTGTGTTTCACGTGCTCTATTCCATCCGGTGCGGCGATGACGCAGGCCACGTGTATGCGCTTGGGCGTGCCGCGGGTGAGGAAGGCGCGGTAGCCCAGCTCCATCGAGCCGCCCGTGGCCAGCATCGGGTCGGCAATTATGAGCGTCTTGCCGTCGATTGACGGCGTGGCGAGATATTCCACGTGTATGCCCACCTCGGTGTGGCCCTCGTCCTTATATTCGCGGTAGGCGCTGACGAAGGCGTTGCCGGCATGGTCGAAGACGTGCAGGAAACCGTTGTGGAATGGCAGTCCGGCGCGGAATATCGTGGCCAGTATCACCTCGTCGGCGGGCACGCTGACCGAGGCCGTGCCCAGTGGCGTCTTTACGTCGCGGCGTTCGTAGCTGAGCGTCTTGCTTATCTCGTAGGCCATCATTTCGCCCACGCGCGTTATGTTGTTGCGGAAGAGCAGCCTGTTACGCTGGTAGTCGCAGTCGCGCATCTCGGCCATGTACTGGCCTATGATGCTGTCCTGCCTGCTAAGGTCTATTATCTGCATTGTCGTGTTTTTTCGGCAAAGATAAGGAAAAATTTTTTAATCCGGCCGTCAAGCGTTCTTTTAGTGGCAATGGAGTTTATTATCGGTTAGGCAGTTAAGTCAAACGCATTGTTGCTTTGTAAGCTAAAATATTTTGCATTTCCCCTGATTTCCACTATCTTTGCATCCGGAAAGGGCAGCCCCTCCCGTCCTCCCCAAGGGGAGGTGAAAGGATGAGTGGGAAAAGGTGAAAAAGTGTAAAGGTGAAAAAGGTGAAAAAGTGAAAGGGTGAAGAAGTGAAAAAAGCATTTGTCTTAACTCCTTAACTACATAACTCCTTAACTCCTAAACTTAACTCCTTAACTCCCAAAAGATTATCTCCCAAACTATAAACTGATGAAAGAATTTCTGCAAGTATTGCGCCGCTTCGTGCCTCCGTACAAGAAATACCTGGCTCTGTCGGTGGTGTTCAACATTCTCTCGGCGGTGCTGAACGTGTTTTCGTTCATGACGATAATCCCCATCCTGCAAATACTCTTCCGGACGGGCGAGGCTACGCGCGCCGTGGAGCTGACGCCCTGGGACTGGGGCAACCTGATGGATACCTTCGTAAACCGCATGGAGTACGCCGCCTCGTGGCTCATCTCCTCCTATGGCGAGACGTCGGCACTGCTGGCCATAGGCCTCTTCCTGGCCTTCGCCACGCTGCTCAAGACGGGCGCCTACTTCCTGTCGTCGGCCACGATAATACCGATACGCACGGGCGTCGTGCGCGACATCCGCAACCAGCTCTACCGCAAGATAACGTCGCTGCCCCTGGGCTTCTTCTCCGAGGAGCGCAAGGGCGACATCATAGCCCGCATGAGCGGAGACGTGCAGGAGATAGAGACGTCGATAATGTCGAGCCTCGATATGCTCTTCAAGAACCCCATACTCATCCTGTTCTACTTCGCCACGCTCGTGGCCATAAGCTGGCAGCTGACGCTCTTCACGCTCGTCTTCGTGCCGCTGATGGGCTGGGTGATGGGCTCCGTGGGCCGCAAGCTCAAGCAGAAGTCAATCAAGGCGCAAGCCCTCTGGAGCGACACCATGAGCCAGGTGGAGGAGACGCTCGGCGGGCTGCGCATAATCAAGGCCTTCTGCGCAGAGGAGAAGATGAACGCCCGCTTCGACCGCATCAACTCCGACTACCGCGACAACATCCTCCGCGTGAACACGCGCCAGCAGATGGCCCACCCAATGAGTGAGTTCCTCGGCACGCTGATGATAGTCATCGTGCTCTGGTTCGGCGGTATGCTCGTGCTCGGCGGCAAGGGGCTCAGCGGACCCACGTTCATCTATTACATGGTGATACTCTACAGCATCATCAATCCCCTCAAGGAGTTCTCCAAGGCCGGCTACAACATCCCCAAAGGCCTCGCCTCGATGGAGCGCGTCGACAAGATACTCCGCGCCGAGAACGACATCAAGGAGCCGGAGCAGCCGGTGCACGTGGCGGGCTTCAACTCGAAAATAGAGTTCCGCGATGTGTCGTTCCGCTACGGCGACAAGTGGGTGCTCCGCCACGTCAACCTCACGATAGAGAAAGGCAAGACGCTCGCCATAGTAGGTCAGAGCGGCGGCGGCAAATCCACACTCGTCGACCTCATCCCGCGCTACTACGACGTACAGGAGGGCGAGGTGCTCATCGACGGCGTTAACGTCAAAGACATGGCCCTGCACGACCTGCGGGGGCTCATCGGCAACGTCAACCAGGAAGCCATACTCTTCAACGACTCGTTCCGTAACAACATAGCCTTCGGCGTGGCTGACGCCACGCAAGAGCAGATAGAGACCGCCGCCAGGATAGCCAACGCCCACGACTTCATCATGGAGACCGAGCACGGATACGACACCAACATCGGCGACCGCGGCAGCCGTCTCTCAGGCGGACAGCGCCAGCGCGTCAGCATAGCCCGCGCCATACTCAAGAACCCGCCGATACTAATCCTTGACGAGGCTACGTCGGCTCTCGACACCGAGAGCGAACGCCTCGTGCAGCAGGCCCTTGAGCACCTCATGAAGACGCGCACCACCGTGGCCATAGCCCACCGCCTCTCGACCATCAAGAACGCCGACGAGATATGCGTCATCCACGAGGGACGCATAGTGGAGCGCGGCACCCACGACGAACTGCTTACCCGCGACGGATATTACAAGAAACTCAGCGATATGCAGAAAACTTAAGGAGTTAAGAGCAAAGAGTTAAGAATTAAGGAGTTAAGAGTTAAGAGTTAAGAGTTAAGGAGTTAAGAATGAAAAATCCAATGCCCTGTCCGGATTATTGGCCCTATCAGTCCTATCAGCCCTATTAAAAAATAAAAAAATGAAATTTCTCCAACCACTCGTATATGCGGTGTTCTATCTCATCTCGCTGCTGCCTTACAGGGCGCTTTACGTCCTGGCGGACGTGCTCCATGTCATCGTCTACGATGTGGTGCGTTACCGTCTGAAGGTAGTGAGGCACAACCTCGCCACGTCGTTCCCCGAAAAGAGCGACAAGGAGCTTCGCCGGATAGAGCGCGGATTTTACCGCTGGCTGTGCGACTACTTCGTCGAGACCATAAAGCTGATGACTGTCTCACGCAAGGAGCTGCTGCGCCACGTGGAGTTCAGGGGAGTAGAGAAAGTGGAGGCCTGCTTCGACCGCGGCCAGACCTGCGCCGGCATACTGGGCCACTACGGTAACTGGGAACTGTTATCGGCCTTCGGCCTCGCCTTCACGCGACACAAGGAAGCCGTCGTTGGCCTTATCTACCACCCGCTGCGCAACCACGTCTTCGACCGCCTCTTCATCAAGCTGCGGCAGAGTATGGGCGGCGTCTGCATACCCAAGCAGGACATCCTGCGCTATCTCGTGGAGTTCAGGCGCCAAGGCGTCATGAACATCTTTGGATACATCGCCGACCAGGCGCCAAAATATCAGAACACTCACCTCTGGTTGCCTTTCCTCGGCCACGACACACCCGTGTTCACAGGTGCGGAGCGCATAATGCGGAAAATGAACAATGCCGTGTTCTACGTCGACGTGGAACGTCCCGCACGCGGCCGCTACGTCTACACCTTCAAGCTGATGACGGCCGCGCCCGCCACGCTGCCCGAACACGAGATTACGCGCCGCTACTTCAAATATCTCGAACAGACCATTCGCCGCGCCCCGGCATACTACCTCTGGAGCCACAACCGATGGAAACGTACCCACGAGGAATACGACAGGAGAGTTAAGAGTGAAGAATTAAGAGTTAAGAGTTAAAATAGCTTCCCAGCCCTCCCAGCTCTCCCAAAAAATCTTTACCAAAAAAGAAAGAAAAAATGATAATAGGATACGACGCCAAACGCATAGTTTGCAACAGAACAGGTCTTGGCAGCTATGCCCGCACCCTCGTCAACGACCTGGCCGAGGCCGTGACGCCCGACGTCACGCTTAACCTTTACGCACCGGAGCGCGGGGACGACAGCCTCCGCCGGCAGGTGAAACCGCGCCAGAACGTCAAGTTCGTCTATCCCGACGCCGCAGTAGGCGCCATAGGGCGCGCCCTGTGGCGGATGAAGGGTGTGGTGAACGACGTTGTGCGCGACGGCGTGCGCCTCTATCACGGTCTTTCGGGCGAACTGCCCATTGGTCTCAAGGCCGCCGGCGTGAAGACCGTAGTCACCATGCACGACGTCATCTTCATGCGTCATCCCGAATGGTACGGCTGGTTTGACAGGAAGATTTACGCATGGAAGTTCCGCAAGACCTGCCGCGAGGCCGACCGCATAATAGCCATCAGCGAGTGCACCAAGCGCGACGTGATGCTCTACGGCGACGTGCCTGCCGACAAGATAGACGTCATTTATCAGAGCTGCGGCTCGCGCTTCAAGCTCCGCGAGGGCGAGAAGAAGCTCCAAGAGGTGCACACGGCGTATATGCTGCCCGAACGTTACATCGTAAGCGTGGGCACGATAGAGGAGCGCAAGAACGTGCTGTTGGCAGTCAAGGCCATGCGCCTGCTGCCCGAAGACGTAAGCCTCGTAATCGTGGGCAGGTCTACGCCATACTGCGACAAGGTGAAGCGCTACGTGGCCCACAATGGTCTGGCTAACCGCGTAATGTTCCTCCACGGCGTGCCCGCCGACGACCTGCCCGCCATCTACCAGATGGCCGAGGCCTCCGTCTACCCCTCGCGCTATGAGGGCTTCGGCCTGCCCGTCATCGAGGCCATACAGAGCGGCTTGCCCGTGGTGGCCTGCAAAGGCAGTTGTCTTGAAGAGGCAGGCGGCAACGCCACGCTCTACGTAGACCCCGACGACGTTAGCGGCATGGCCAAGGCCGTGCGACTGACGCTTAAGGGTGCGCCGGGCCGCGACGAGCGCATAGCCGAGGGCATGGCTTACATCTCGCGCTTCGAGAACAACGAGACGGCCCGTAAGGTGCTTGACGTCTACGAAAGGCTGATGAAGGAAGTTAAGAGTTGAGAATTAAGAGTTAAAAAATAAATGGCCGCTTGTCTGTCACGGTCCCTGCCAAGCCTTTCCAGAAACATTCAGTAATATAATTATGGAACGAAAAGATACCGACAAAGAATTGTTTTCGATACTCATACCCACATGGAACAATCTCGGTTTCCTTAAGCTCTGCATCGAAAGCATAAGGAAGAACTCAACATACCGTCACCAGATAATAGTGCACGTGAACGACGGCAGCGACGGTACGCTCGATTGGGTGAAGGCCGAAGGCTTTGACTATACGGCCACGCCCGGCAACGTGGGCGTATGCCTCGCAATGAACATGATGCGCACAAAGGTGAAGACCGACTATATGCTTTTTATCAACGACGATATGTATGCCCTGCCGGGATGGGACGCCGCACTGTATGACGAAATACGGCGCCAGCCTGACAACCGCTTCTTCCTGTCGGCCACGACCATACAGCCGCGCACGGTGAACAAGGCCGTGATCAATGCCGACTACGGTTCGACGGTCGAGACATTCCGCGAGGCCGACTTGCTGAGGGAATACATGGATTACCCAAAGGCCGACTGGTTCGGGGCTACGCTTCCGCCCAACATCGTACACCGCGACATTTGGGACATAGTGGGCGGGTACAGTGTTGAGCTGTCGCCTGGAATGTACAGCGACCCTGACTTTACCGCAAAGTTGTGGCTGTGCGGCGTGCGGCGCATGAAGGGTGTGTCGGCGAGCCGTGTTTACCATTTCGAGACAAAATCCACCACGAGGATAAAGAAGAACATGGGGGAGATGCAATTCTTGTTGAAGTGGGGCATAACCAACGGCACGTTCAGGCGACTGTTCACCCGCAACGGCACGCCGTGCGACGGCAAGGAGGAAACCGCAATGCCAAGCAGGGCGGCGATATTGAGAGAGCTGGCACGGTGCAGGATGAAGGCTCTCTACTGGCTGCTGACCAAGGACTTCGGCCCCGCGTGGAAGGCATGGCATAAGATTTAACGCCCTTTGCAACCGGATATGGCACATATTGATATGAGACATGGCGTAAAGGTGGTGACGTCCCCCGACTACGGGGCCGCCGCCGACTTCATACGCTCCGTGCCCGCGCTGTTCGGGCGGGGCGGGGGAGAAGTGCTCCACGAGGGGCGCAACTCTGTGCACGCTTTCGGCACGCCGGAGGGCCGCTTCGTTGTGAAACGGTATAAGCGCCCCAACCTGATACAGGCCGTTGCTTACACGTATTTTAAGAAAAGCAAGGCTGAGCGCGCCTACGTCTACGCCGGCATGATGATTGAAGCCGGATTTTTCTCGCCGCGCCCCGTGGCCTACATCGAGATACGCCGCCGCGGACTGCTCTGTGACAGCTATTTCATCTCAGAGGAGAGTACGTGGCAACCGGTGATAGACCTGCTCGACTGCGACGAGCCCGACTTGCAGGCTGCCGACGACGTGGCGCTGTTAGTCTTTGAGTTGCACGAGAGCGGCATATTGCACGGCGACCTTAACCTGTCAAACATCCTGTGCAAGAAGAACAAGGACGGCAGGTATGACTTGGCCCTCATCGATCTTAACCGCTCGAAATTCCTCAAGCGTGAACCGTCGAAAAAGGAACGCTTCAACAACATGAAACGCCTGACGCATAACCACCGCCTGATGGCCATCATAGCCGCATATTATGCCGCATACAAGCATTGGGACAAAGACGACACCGTGGCCGCAGTGATGGCCGCCCTCTACAAGTTTGAGCGCAGGTGTATTGCCAAGGACAAGGTGAAGGCGTGGTTTAAGAGAAAGGCGTAAGGGAAGTCCCAAAGGCACACACATTAATGATGGATTACAGGCTTTGCATAAATCCAGTGCACGGACGATGAGGTACTGGATTTATGTCTATTTTCTGTTCTTATATTTTGAATATATGTTGATTTTCACTATTTTTGCGAAACAATAAATATCAATCACCTATGCCTGAAATAAGCAAATTTTACGGAATTATAATCTATATGTATATGAACGAGCACAACCCGCCTCATTTTCATGTTTGGTATGACGAATATAAGGCTGTCATAACGATAAAAGACGGTATCGTGACGGGGAGCTTGCCGCGCAGGGCGTTGCGGTTAGTGTATGAGTGGCTTGATTTGCATAAAGATGAACTGATGGCTAATTGGGAACGTTTGGCTAATTATGAAACTCCCGAAAAGATAGAACCTCTAAAATGATGAGCGTTATGGAAAACAACGATTTACTTTTGACAGTCAACAATGCCGAGTATGTGCGCGACCATATCCTGCTGATACACTTCAGCAATGGCGAGTCGCGCTTTTTCGATTTCACGCCATTGTTGACAAAAGGAATATGTAGAAAGTTGAAAGACTTGGACTATTTTAAGAATTTTACGACAGACCCTTTTACAATAGATTGGAATAATGAAATAGGCTTCGCCCCGGAATTTCTTTATGATAAAGGGGTGGATGCCATTTGACAACTACTTCATACCAGCTTTGGAACAACACATATAAAGTGAATAAGGTTCTGCCACATTATATGATCTAACAAAAAAGCAAAATGGTCAACCTACTTGTAATAGATAGCGAACTCGACATGACCGGCCTGGATATGCTCGGCCGTGTGTCAGCCAACCCCGAAATCAACGTCTACATAGCCACGCCTTCACCCGAAAGGCTTGCCGTAATCCCAGGGCGGTGCAAGATATTACCCATGCCGCCGTGCCGTTCCAAGTTGTCGTTTGGGGCAATCATGGCCATACGCAGAATAATACGCCGCCACGCTATTGACGTAATATTTTCTCCGGGCAGCAAAGGGCTTTCAAACGGCCTCATGGCTTCACTCGGCACGAGGGTGAAAAATATAGGCTATCGGGGCACGCAGGCAAAGGTAAGAGCCGCAGACCCCACTTATTATTTGGGAATACTCAACCCGCGCGTGGCACACATCGTATGCGAGACGGAGGATATACGTGAATACCTAAGCCGGCGAATTAGCAAGAAAAAGTTGTCCGTAAACGTTAAGCCGTTTGATATTGACTGGGTGAAAGATGCAATGGACAACCCTAAACAAGTGGCAGAAATGCCCGCTGACGCAATCAAATGCGTCTACGTTGGAGCTTGCAAGGGACGCCCTTACAAAGGCCTGAGCGTGCTCGTAAAGGCCATGCACGAGGCTAAGGACAAGCGTTTGCATCTGCTTTTCATAGGCAGCTATGACGAAGGCGATCTCAAACTGGCAAAAAGCGGGCCTGCGGCAGGGCGGATACACTTCATAGGGTTCAAGGACAACCCTATACAGTACCTGCCTGCGCAAGACATCTTCGTATTGCCGTCGTTGCGCGACGCATCGCCAAGGGTGGTGAGGGAGGCTATGGCCTGTGCCCTGCCATGCGTGGTGAGCGACATCAAGGGAGCGCGTGACATTCCCGTAGATGGGGTGACGGGATTGCTCTTTAAGCCCGGTGACGCTAAGCAGCTGGCCGACACGTTGTGTGTCCTCGCGGACGATGCGGCGAAGAGAAAGGCTATGGGGCAGGCCGGTCGTGAAAGGATAATACGCGATTTCGACGCCGGCAAATACGCCAAAAAGTTCGAGGAGCTGTTTCTCTCATTTGCCCCAAAGAGGGTTCAGTAGATTTTTAGTGGGGATATGCATATAGTTTTGCAATACGGAATAAGAAGAACTTCTTATCAGCAACTC
>CALUGX010000009.1 GCA_944320285.1 uncultured Prevotella sp. | reverse complement strand
GCTTGCGCCGATGGTACTGCAATGCGATGCGGGAGAGTAGGAGGCCGCCTTTTTTGAGTTGAGTCCTGCGAGGAGATATAAATCCTTGCAGGGCTTTTTTTTTGTTGGAGAAAATGGGAAAAACGGGGAGGTTCTGGGAGGACTGGGAGTTATTGGATGGTTGCGTAATAGGAGAATAGGGGGAATATTATGGCTTATTTATTTTGTTTGTTGTTGTTGCTGTTAATGCAATTGTTTGTGACAATTATTTCGCCCATAAGTGTTTGTGTATCTTGTTTAAGTGTTACTTTGCTGTTTTTAGTTAAGTCGCACGTAGTAAGCACCTTACTTTCATATCCAATATATTGAAACTTTATCTTAGCCTTATTTGGTAAGATTATGGAGTATGCGCCATTAAGGTTTGTCAGCGTACCGTTTTGTTTATTTTGTTCAGGATAAATAACGGTTAATGTTGCACCAATTAGCGGGATATTATTTTCATCTGTTACAATACCTGATATTTTTATTTTCTCGTTTGAACCGAATGATAAGTCAACTGTTTTCAGTATTTCGTTTTGGTTAATATTTGTAGTGTCGTGTTCTGTTTGGGCTAAAGTGGGCGGTGTTGAGCACAATGCAAGGGCTACGCCGGCGATTTTAAGTGGTAGTCCGAGTGATTTATTTATTGCTAATTGATGTTCAAGCCATTTTGTTTCAGCTTCACAGGTAGGACAAGTACCATTGCATTGACCGGTGAATTTACATTCATTGGCGATGTAGTTTATGCCGTTCTCATCGGCAATTTTCTGTCTGATTGCTTTCAGTTTGTCGCAGATGTTTTTGCCTCTATTCATCTTTTTGCGGATTTTTGTCTTTACTAATGATATAATTGAATAGGTCAAAGTTGACATATCCCATCTTTTTCAGTTGCTCAATGCTTATTTGACGTTTTTCTTCGTCGTTATATCCGGGGATAATCGGTAGTCGGATTGTTATGCGTTCTTGTGGAACTTGGGTTGTAAGCCATCGTAAGTTATTGATTACTTTTAAGTTGTCAGATGAAGTATAATTTTTGTAGACTTCAGGATTTAAGTCTTTTACGTCGATGAAATAATGATTGATGATAGGTTTTATTTCTTCAATGTGTCTATGGTTGACATTGAGTGAAGTCTCAATGGAAATGTTCCATTCTGGCGGAGCTACGGTGCAAAAATCTCTTATAAACTTACTCTGGAGCAATGGTTCGCCGCCCCCAAATGTGACTCCGCCGCCTGTGG
The DNA here is from genome assembly GCA_944320285.1 of uncultured Prevotella sp. Lineage (GTDB taxonomy): Bacteria > Bacteroidota > Bacteroidia > Bacteroidales > Bacteroidaceae > Prevotella. The sequence continues at coordinate 45,400 of CALUGX010000009.1, read as the reverse complement.
CCAGAAAATAAAGGTTGTCAACACGTACTTCTTCAAGTAGTTCTTGTGGTGTTATGGAACGGCAAATCAGTTTTTCATCGAGGCATTGTGGATTTAGACAATATTTACATCGTAAAGGACAACCGTGAAAAGCAACAAGAGTTGTAATGCCGTTACCATCTGTGGTTATCCTGTGCCGTTCTATTCCTATTATTTTTGCCACCATACGACAAAGTTAGCAGTTATTTTTTACAATACAATAACGCGGCTCAATATTTATACATTATGAAAACAAATGATTACTCTTAGTCTTGAAAACAACTGTGCGCAAGTCATTGATTATCAGTATATTTACCTGCCGTAATGTAAAGTGTGGCTTTTCGTGTTGTAAAAAGTCACGTTTTATCTTGCAAAAGGCCATGAATTGCATTGCCAAATGCCAAGTTTTACAAAATGTTTCCCCACGGATAGCTGCCCGGTTTCATGACAATCTCTGTTTTTCCGTGTGTCATACTGACAATTCCAGGTCTGTATTCGGTTTTTAATTCAAGATTATTCCATCTTAATTCTTTTATTATGGAATAGGCCGTTGCACCACCTTCTATAATTAAAAGTTCCGGTTGATTTGTATCAACGAGGCGTTTTACCGCTTCTGCCATTATTTTTCTAAGTCGTAAAGCGCATTGCGGCCCGCCATTTTCCTTATTACTTATGGTGAGCGCAATAGATTTGTGGCGTATGTAAATATCCGGTAAAGATGACAGCCAATTGTCGGCCGGTGCTCCGGCGAATACGTCATCAGGGATTGCCTCATTGTAAGTTTTCGACTTTTTAGCGAACTCTCGGCGTGTGATGTCTTCGCTTTGTGTGCTGCCACACACAATGATTGAGTTTTTGCATGGCACGATTATTCCGCCTGCTATGCGTTGCTTTTTGTGAGGATATGATTTTTCTAATAAAGACTTGAACAAATCAGCTCCGCCAGCGAACAATGTCTGTTTATCCGCTTTGTTAAGTTGGGTTGAAACGTCGTAGTGTGTTGACGCTTCAGCCACATATATGCCTTTTCCGTTTTGCGATAGTTTGCCGGTAAGTGTGAGTATGTTGACACAACCGCCGAGCAAGTCCATAACAGAAGACGATGTTGCCGGAAATTCCGGGTCGTCCTTGAATGCCGTTTCAGCAAGCGGCTTGCCGTTGACGAAATATGTGCCATTGTTGATGGTTCTGCCCTTTGACGGGTTTTGTGGCAGCAATAACACACGTGAATATGCTGTGGCTTCACAAAGAGCGTTTAGTTCTGCTATTATGTGTCCCCTTAATGCTGAATCCGTTTTTTTGAACAATATGCCGCCATTGTTTTCTATTTGTCGTGCCAAACGGAGCGTTTCATTGATTGCGTCAATTTTGCTGCCAGAGCGTGTGTCGGTTGCAATAACGAGTACGTCAGTATTGTCATTTTGTTGGTTTGCGTCTGTTGACAATATGGCTTTTAATCCGTGGCTCCATGCTGTGCCGGCTATTTCGGCAGCTCCGGTGATATCGTCGGCTATTACGGTTATCATGTATTAGAGGGAAAATAATTATTGTGGTATCGAAAATACGGAAAAGCAAGAGGCGGAAGAGTATATAAACACTCTCTCCATACCACCTTGCTTTGTCGTGTTTAATTGTCAGGCTTTGTTTTTTGCCATACGTGTGGCATAGTCTATAGATAGAAGCATGGCGTCGGGACTTGCCACTCCTTTTCCTGCTACGTCAAAGGCTGTTCCGTGGTCAACAGACACACGGATGATTGGCAGCCCCAATGTAATGTTCACTCCTTTTGCGCTTTCCATCTTGCCTGTTTCTTTATTCCAGTTGAAGCCTACTACTTTGAACGGAATATGTCCTTGGTCGTGGTACATTGCCACGCAACCGTCAAATTTTCCGCATTTGGCTTTGGCAAAAAGCGTGTCCGGAGGGACGGGGCCTTCTACATTGTACCCCTTGGTCTTAAGTGCTTCAACAGCCGGCATGATTTCGTCCTTCTCTTCACAACCGAACAGACCGTTGTCGCTAGCGTGCGGGTTTAGTCCGGCTATTCCTATATGCGGGTTGTCAATGCCGAATTGACGACACGCATCAATGATGAGTTCGGTTACGTCAATGATGCGCTCTTTTTTCACAAGGTCGCAGGCCTTTCGCAGTGGAACGTGAGTTGACACATGGATTACACGCATGAAGTCGTCAGCCAGGAGCATGGCGTATTTCTTTGTGTTAGTGTAATGTGCGTATATCTCGGTATGTCCGTCGAAATGATGACCGGCAAGGTTTAGAGCTTCTTTGTTAAGCGGGGCAGTAACGGTGCCGTCCACCTCTTTGTTCATGGCCAATTCTATGGCCTTGACAACGGCTTTAAATGCAGCATCACCACATTGTGCGGCAACTTCGCCTTGTTTGAACGTTTGCATATCAATGCAGTTAAGGTCGTAGACGTCAATCGTCCCATACTCAAATATGGCGTCTTTTACTTGACTTATGGCATTTATTCTCAGTCCGTTTCCGGCTTGGTTTGCAGCCATTTCCATAACGGCGGCATCGCCGGTTACTATTGGGTTGCATTTCTCGTATGTTTCTTTCAGGCTTAGAGCCTTGACTATTATCTCCGGTCCTATTCCGGCAGGGTCGCCCATAGTGATGGCGAGTATCGGTTTTTTGTCTGTATTCATCTGTGTATAATCATTATTTATGAGTGAATTAAGAATAAAGATGTAATTAACAGATGTTAATTACAGCTTCATTCTCACTTAAACCTTTACGCTTTCACTTAATAAAGGCTTTCATAAATGTTTCGTGCGTCACTTTCTGTTACTTCGCGCGGGTTGTTCTTCAGCAAGCGTTGTACTTCCATAGCTGCCTTTGCCATATCGACGACTGCAGAGTGTGGTATCCCGATTTCTGTTAAGGTCGTAGGAATGTTGCATTCTTTTGACAAGTTTGTGACAAACTCCACTCCTCTCTTGGCAGTTTCCTCATCGTTCTTTCCCGGTTCCACACCACACGCCAATGCTACTTCTGCATACCTTTTGACATTCGCGCTACAGTTGAAACGCATTACCGAAGGTAACAATATGGCGTTTGAAAGACCGTGGGATATGTGGTATTCACCGCCCAGAGGATATGAAAGGGCGTGCACGGCGGCAGTATTCACCGGGCCGAGGCACATTCCTCCATACATACTTCCTGCCGCCAAATCCTCACGAGCATCGGTGTCGTTGCCGTTTTTCACGGCCTTTGCCAAGTTTGCAGCTATCAGACTGATACCTTTTAAGGCAAACATATCCACCATAGGATGGGCAAACTTATTTGTATATGCTTCTATACAGTGTGTCAGTGCGTCCATCCCAGTCTCGGCTGTGATTTTCGCCGGCACAGTCCATGTGAGTTTGGGGTCGATATATGTTGCATCAGCAATGAGATATGGACTTACCACACCTTTCTTTAATGCGTCGCTTTCGTCGAGCAATATGGCGTTTGGCGACATCTCGCTGCCAGTCCCAGCCGTTGTTGGAGCGCAGGCAAACCATTTGCCACGACGCTCAATCAGCCCCGTGCCGAAAAGTTTTTCGATTTGTTGGGTGCTTCCGAGCAACGTAGCAGCGAGTTTCGTAAGGTCAAGTATGCTCCCACCGCCAATGCCGATAAAGCTGTCAGCCCGGAAGTTTTCGGCAACTTTAAGCATTGTCTTGAAATCTGTGATTGTTGGTTCGCCGTGGACGTCCTCGTAAAAGTAAATGTTAATGCCGGCAGCTTTTAATTTGTCTGTCATGTTGGAAAAGGCCGGCTTAATTACAGGCGTTGTGACAATGAACAGTCTGTTGAGACCAAGTTTCAAATAGTCTTCGGCAAATAGGTCTATACAACCTGTACCAAAAACGGTTTTTTGTGGTTGTAGCAATGTTATATTTCTCATGTTATGATTTGTTTTTATTATCCGAAAGTATTGACAGGGCGGACAAGCCAGATGGCAGCTGTGCCATCTTTTTTGCTCTTCCGCCCTGTTCCCATCTCGGTTTATGTTACTGTTTGTGCTTCTTTTTTTCTTCCAGATACCCGTATATCGTAAGTTCTTTGTCTGCTAACGGAGTCTTGAAAAATAGACTTGCCACATATCCAACAACAAGTACTATCAAGTGGCTGTAAACGCCAAGCATATAAGTGTGGTGCTTGAAGTTCCAGTCTTCGAGGTCGAGTATAAGTTCTGCTTCCGGACCGGAGCCGAATTTTGTGGTCGTAAGCACGGCGTATGCTGTAAATAAAATCGTTGCAGCAATGCCGATATAAAGTCCTTGCCAGTTGGCGCGGCGGCTGAACAGGCCGAGTACGAATATGCCCACTATGCCGGCAGAGATGATTGCGTAAAGGCCGAACAGCGTGCCGAGCACGCCTTCACCGCCCCACGATACATATAGCAACGCGATAAGAATGGCTCCGATACCGACTACTACTACAGAAATCTTACCAATCAACAGTCTTTGCCTGTCTGTTGCCTTCGGTTTAAAACGTGAGTAATAATCTTCAACAACTACTGCTGAAATACAGTTCACATCGGCATCGAGGCTCGAAATGGCACCAGCTATTAAAGCGGCGATGATGAGTCCTGTTATTCCGACGGGCATTTCTGTGGCGATGAAGTGCGGAAACACCTCATCTGCCTTCATCCCTGTGGGTAAATCTCCTGAGTTAATCTGGTAGTAAGCATACAGGCACGTGCCTACGAACATAAACAGTGCCCATGTAGGCACGCTCAGCAGTATGCCGAGATAAGAAGCTTTCTTGGCCTCTTTGTCGCTTCGTGCTGTAAGATAACGCTGCACAATGCTCTGGTCTGTGCCGTATTTTTGCAGGGCATAGAATATGCCGTTGAACACCATTACGATGAATGTGAGCTGCGTAAAGTCCCATGCGTAAGGCCCGAAGTCTATCTTATGGTCTCTCATGGCTATGTCCATAATGGCCGACGGGCCTCCGTCTGTGAGATAGAATATAACGCCTACGGCAAGGACTCCGCCAATGATGAGCAGGAAACCTTGCACAACGTCCATCCAGATTATGGCCTCCATACCTCCGAAATAGGTAAGGATTATTACGGCGATGCCAACTCCGATGATAATCCAAACGATGTCCATACCGCCGGTGAAGGCTACCATTGCCATTGCCAACAGGTAGAGAATGGTTCCCATTTTGGAGAAATGTTCAAGAACGAATGCTATCGAGCTGTAAAAACGTGCGAAAGCACCAAACCGGCGCTCGAAATATTCATATGTGCTAAGGCGTATCACCTTTCTATATAATGGCACGATAAAACCTATGACTCCGAGCAACACGAGCGGCACCATCATTCCCTGTACTAGTAAAATCCAGTTGCCTGCGAACGAACTGCCTGGATAGGCAAGAAACGTTACACTACTGATGATGGTGGCGAACATCGACATTCCTACAGCCCAAGCCGGAATGTTGCCGCTTGCTGCAAAATATGCATCGGTTGAGTTTTGTTTCTTGGCGAAATATATGCCCACGCCAATGGCCAATAATACAGACGCCACTACGATTGTTGTGTCAATCCAATGTAATCCTTCGTATTTCATGGTATGCTTTTTGTTTATTTGGTAATTTAGAATTTATAATTGATAATTGAAAATTATGATTTCTTTGTCGCCTAAAATTAAGGCAAATCATGATTTTCAATTATCAATATAAATAAATTATAAGTTATTTGCTAAAACAGGTTTAGCTTGTTCTTCTATGCGCTTTACAGTGTTGCTTTCAAGTTCGGTGAGCGGAGGCAACATGAATGTTTCACATAGCCCGGCCATCTTCATAATGACTTTCAGCCCGGCCAATGACTGCCCGAGGGTAAGACCTTCGGTGTTTATTTTGCCGATTTCGATGGTCTTCTGTTGCAAATCTTCTGCTTTTGCAGTGTCACCTGCTACGCCGGCGTCGAATAAGTCTGCATACATTTTGGGTAGGTAATTGCCTACGCTTGGTACGATTCCGTCGGCTCCTAATGCCAAGGCTTTAGCTGAGTTGGCCGCACATCCGCAGAAATAGGCAAAGTCGTCTCTGTTGGCAAACAAGCGTAATGCTTCTTCCATTCTCTCAATGTTGTTCTCTGAGTCTTTCAAACCAACGATGTTCGGGTGATGGCTTAGCGTCTCAATTACATCCAACGGAATGCTCATGTGCGTGGTTATTGTTATGTTGTAGAGCATTAGTGGTACAGTGAGAGCATTTGCAAGGTCGGTGTAGTATTTGAGCATTTGATCCGCAGTTAATGCGTAATAACATGGCAATGTGGCGGCAATAACATCGGCTCCGGCGGCTATAAACTTCTTTGCTGCATCCATTTGCTCGCTTACACAGTTGCCTGCCAACCCTGTATATATCACTATGCGTCCGGCTGCAGCTTTTGCTGCGGCTTCAATCATTTTAACGCCTTGGTCGGTCGATACAGAGTGTCCCTCACCGGTCGTTCCCATCAAAAGGGCTGATACCCTATGTTTTGCAAAGTTGTCAATTATGCGTTCTACGGCTTTTACGTCAATGTCACCGTCTTTGGTGACGGGAGTTACCATGGGAACAACTACCCCATGATATTTGTTTAGCTTTTTCATTGTTTTTAATAGGTTAGGTAAAGATCTTATATTCACGTTAAGAACGTACAATTTGTACGTTTATTATATATAAGACGTGACATCCTTGTTTTGTACCCATCAGTAGCATCGTTTGTTTTTTCCTTTTGCAAAACTTTTAACAATCATCCGTCTTGTGTGTCAAAAAGAAGATAGGGCGGATTTGTATCAAAAAGTTTTTTTACTTTTGAGGTGCAATTATAAAATCTGTTGGCGGTGTCTTGTCCTGGCAAAAGTTGACACATTTTTTATCGTTAATAAATGTGTCAACTTTTGCCAGGACAAGACATATTGAAAATCTGTCTAAAGCGTGTGAAAACCGTAAGTAAAAACTGTTAAAATATAACAAACCGTAAGCGGCTGTTGTGATTAGTGCAAATAATTCCGCCAACGGGTAATATGAAATGTTGCAGATTGTCAATGTATAGATTGTTAGCATTGATGATATTGTTCGTAAATGTCAAGGATTTTATTTAACTTTGCACAATGGAAATATAAACCATTGAAAATAAATGAAAACCGTAAGACCGAAAAAGAATTTAGGACAACATTTCCTGACAGATCTTAATATAGCCAAAACCATTGCCGACACAGTTGACGCTTGTCCCGGATTGCCGGTGCTTGAAGTCGGTCCGGGTATGGGCGTGTTGACGCAATACCTTATGCCAAAAGGACGAGAGCTGAAAGTGGTAGAGATAGATAAAGAGTCGGTTAATTATCTTAATGAAAAATATCCGGAGCTAAGGCAAAACATTGTAGGTGAGGACTTTTTGCGTATGGACCTGAATAAATTGTTTAATGGTCGTAAGTTTGTTCTGACAGGCAATTATCCTTATGACATATCTACGCAGATATTTTTCAAGATGATTGATAATAAAGACCTGATACCCTGTTGTACGGGAATGATACAACGCGAGGTTGCACAACGCATGGCGTCGGCTCCGGGCACAAAGTCTTACGGCATATTGAGCGTCTTGATACAAGCATGGTATGACGTGGAGTATCTTTTCACGGTAGACGAGAATGTGTTTAATCCTCCGCCAAAAGTTAAGAGCGCCGTGATACGCATGACACGTAACGGCGTTGATGACCTTGGGTGTGACTGGCCCCTGTTCCGTCGTGTGGTTAAGACTGTTTTCAACCAGCGTCGTAAGATGTTGCGCTCGTCGCTTAAGCCGTTGTTCCAGAACGGACAGCCTGATGCAGCCTTTTTCAATGATGGCATTATGACAAAGCGACCTGAACAGTTAACGATAAACCAGTTTGTTGAACTGACAAATATGGTGGCAGGCGTGATGAGAAGTTAACCCACGTTCGCATTGTATTTTTCATCATTCATTTTTATTATTCATTTATTTATATTATTTTTGCAGAAAGAAAAACCAAAAGATTGAAATATGATTGACGTAAGAACTACTTTGCAAGAAAGTGAAGAAAGAATGGAGATGGCTGCTATGTATCTTGAAGACCAGTTGTCTCATGTTCGTGCCGGACGTGCCAATGTGGCTATATTAGACGGTGTAAGGGTTAATTCGTATGGTTCGATGGTGCCTCTCAACCAGGTCGCAAATGTCTCTACACCTGATCCCCGTACTATTGCGATACGTCCATGGGATAAGAAAATGATAAAAGACATAGAGAAGGCAATCATGGACTCAGATGTAGGCATCACGCCTGAGAACAATGGTGAAATCGTGCGTCTTGGTATTCCGCAACCTACAGAGGAACGTCGCAAGGACTTGATGAAGCAATGTAACAAAATGGGCGAAAAAGCCAAAGTTGAGGTGCGCAATGTGCGTAGCGATATTAAAGATAAACTGAAGAAGGCTATTAAGGACGGGCTGTCGGAAGATAACGAAAAAGATGCCGAGGTTGAACTTCAGAAAATACACGACAGGTTCATTAAAAAAATTGACGATCTACTTGCCGCGAAGAATAAGGAAATAATGACTGTGTGATCAAATTAATGATTAAGAGTTAGGATATAAGAAACCATGCTTTTGTGTTTGTTGTATTGTTAAATACATACTTTTATCTTAACTCTTAATTTTTAATTAATAAACTTAATTTGTAGTGAACGGACTTGTCATCAAGAATACCGGCAGTTGGTACACGGTGAGGACAGACGAAGGTAGTAATGTGGAGTGCAAGATTAAAGGCAGCTTCAGACTTAAAGGTATCCGCAGTACCAATCCTGTGGCCGTTGGCGACCGTGTGACAATTGTGCGCAACGCAGAGGGTACGGCGTTTATTACGGATATAGAAGACCGCAAGAATTATATCATCCGTAAGTCATCGAATCTGTCGAAACAAAGTCATATTATTGCATCCAATGTAGACCAGGCATTCCTCGTTGTTACGGTGAACTATCCGCAAACATCCACTACATTCATCGATCGTTTCCTTGCTTCGGCAGAGGCTTACCGTGTGCCTGTAGTGTTGCTGTTTAATAAAACCGATATACTGCTGCCTGAAGACTTAGAATATCAGGCATTGATGATACATCTATATGAAACCGTAGGTTATAAATGCTTGTCAGTTTCAGCTTTTGATGAAAATATTGCTGTTACGCTTCAACCATTGTTGAAAGACAAAATAACTTTGTTTAGTGGTAACAGTGGAGTTGGTAAGAGTACGTTGCTAAACACTCTCATGCCGGGATTGAACCTGCGCACGGCGGAGATTAGTGAGGCTCACAATACAGGTATGCACACCACGACATTCAGTGAAATGCTGCCTTTACCATACGGCGGATGGGTCATAGATACTCCGGGTATCAAGGGATTTGGTACGTTTGATATGGAGCCGGAGGAGATATGTGGGTATTTTAAGGAGATTTTCAAGTTCTCCAAGGACTGTCGTTTTCGTAATTGCACCCATACTCACGAACCCGGATGTGCCGTTAGAAAAGCTGTGGAAGACCATTATATTGCGGAAAGCCGTTACAACTCATATCTTAGTATGCTTGAAGACAAGGGAGAAAGCAAATACAGGCAGGCTTATTAAATGAATAATTATCTTGATTGATGGATAATCCTGAACTTGACTTGGCTTGGCAGCTTGTAGAACAGACTGGAGCAAACTTATTTCTTACAGGTAAGGCTGGTACGGGTAAAACTACATTTCTTAAAAAACTACGTGAACATACAGATAAGCGTACCATAGTGCTTGCTCCTACGGGGATAGCCGCGATTAACGCCGGTGGAGTGACTATACACTCTTTTTTTCAACTGCCGCTTTCTCCGTATGTTCCAGGTGCGAAGTTCGACCGTGCAGAGAATCGCTATTTCAGGTTTTCAAAACTCAAGCGTGACATTATCCGCACACTTGATTTACTTGTAATAGATGAAATAAGTATGGTACGGGCCGATCTGCTCGATGCCGTTGATGCTGTTATGCGCCGTTACCGAGACCACAGTCGGCCGTTTGGTGGTGTGCAGTTGTTGATGATTGGCGATTTACAGCAGTTGGCACCTGTAATTAAGGATGATGAATGGACCTTGCTTGGTAATGTTTACGACACTCCTTATTTTTTTTCAAGTAAGGCACTGGCGTTAGCCGAATATAAGACAATAGAATTGAAAACCGTTTACAGACAGCAGGATTCAGAATTTGTTTCACTTCTTAATCAAATACGTGACAATAAAGCGACTGATGAAACTTTTGCTGCTTTGAACGCCCGCTTCATTCCTGGTTTCAAACCAACTAAAGACAGTGATTATATCAGACTTACAACTCACAATTACCAAGCACAAGCTATTAACGACAATGAACTTTCGTTATTACCAGGCAGTGAATATGTTTTTGATGCAGAAGTTGACGGTGTGTTTCCTGAAACATCATATCCGGCGGACAAGCAACTTGTGTTGAAAGAAGGTGCTCAAGTGATGTTCATTAAGAATGATCCTGAGAAGCGTTTTTTTAATGGGATGATAGGCGAGGTGGTCTCTCTTGACGCTGTACATATTATTGTTAGAGGAAAGAAGGGTGGGGGAGCATTTAAACTTGAACCTGCTGAATGGACTAATTCAAAATATACATTAGATAGTAAATCAAAAGAAATAAAAGAAACAGTAGAAGGTGTTTTTCGACAATATCCGTTGCGTCTCGCGTGGGCTATAACCATCCATAAAAGCCAAGGGTTAACGTTCGATCATGCTATAATCGATACTTCTCACTCGTTCGCTCACGGCCAGACATACGTGGCACTAAGCCGTTGCAAGACGCTGAGCGGCATGGTGCTTAGTGCACCGTTGCAACGTGAGGCGATAATACGCGATACTGTGGTTGACGCTTATGTCAGTGAGATAGGCAAACGTACTCCTTCAAAAACTGAAATGAAATCACTTCAACAAGAATATGTGGTGAAGTTGTTAGATGAACTTTTTGACTTTTATCCCCTTCAAGCGTCATTCAATCAGTTGTTGCGTACCCTTGATGAACATTTTTATAAAAAATATCCAAGATTATTGTACGAATATAAGTGTTTGGGTATGTATTGGGGAAACTTGATAGACGTTTCACGTAAATTTAAGATCCAATATGTACGGTTGGTTGGAGGCATGAACGCTGACGGAGGAAAGTTGCTTAACGAACGAGTAGCTAAGGCGTCAGGTTATTTTTTAGGTAGGTTTGAAGAATTCGACGCCCTACGTGGTAAAACAAGAATAGAGACGGATAACGTTGCTGTAAAGAAACAGTTTGACGACCGTTTTTCAGTTTATTCCAATGAGTTATCATTGAAGCTCGGCTTACTTAAGCATGAAACTTCACCAGGTGTGCTTTTTACAATATCTGATTACCTTTCTACTAAAGCTAAGCTGTTGTTAGACGATAATATCAATTTAAAACCTGAAAAGAAGAAAAAGGCAAAGCAACCGAAACTACTTACACGGGAGATAAGCTATAATTTGTTCGTCGGCGGCATGACTGTTGAGCAGATAGCAAAAGAGAGAGGACTTACCGTAAGTACGGTGTTTTCGCATCTTGCCACATATATAGAAAGTGGACAAATGGAAATAGATGCCCTTTTGCCTGATAACCATTTGCAAGAGTTGCGGGCTTACATTCTTGATAATCCACGGCCGATATCGTTGTCGTCGGTAAAGGCTGCCGTAAATCCTGAGATAACGTATGGTGAGATACGATTGTTTTTGAATGTTTATGGAGTAAATTTATAGCATAATTACCACCTGTTAAGTATTATGGAAGAATTAAAGTACCATTATAAATATCCTCATCCGAGTGTCACTACTGATTGTGTGATTTTCGGCTACGACGGTCTTGTTCATGATATGAAAGTGTTGCTAATAAAGCGAGGACGAGAGCCGTATAAAGGAAAATGGGCGTTTCCCGGAGGTTTCCTGAATATAGACGAATCAGCTGAAGACTGTGCGTTAAGGGAACTTTATGAAGAAACAGGTTTGCACGCTGCTCATGTGAAACAGTTGCATACTTTTTCAGAACCGGGACGAGACCCACGTGAACGTGTAATAAGCATAGCCTATTATTCTTTTGTGTGTTTGCAAGATGTTAAAGGCCAGGATGATGCCACAGCGGCAAATTGGTTCAGACTGGATGACATACCCCCTTTGGCCTTTGATCATGAGCAAATGTTAAAAGTAGCTGTAAAGGTAATACGAAGGGAAGCTCTTTTTAATATTATTGGTGGTGAATTACTTGGCGACAAGTTTAGCCTTGATGAATTACGTCGGATATATGAAGCTGTGTTTTGTTCCGCTATAAATAAAGATGCTTTCTATAAATGGGTTGTTGGTAGTGGCAGAGTCATATCTGTTCAAGAATCCCCCGGCTATTATAAATTTAATTCTGTTTGGAAAGCTGTGTCGGCAGTCAGTTTTGTATAAGACCAAGATACTATTATTGTGTATGTAAATGATTTTTATGGTCTAGTTTTGCAAACCGTATATTCCAAATGTGTTGTTTGAGCGTATGAAAAAAGATATAATGGGTTCGATGTAACGGTATTTTTATATTATTTAATAGAAAAAGTTTCAGTGGTAATAAAATATTTTTTGTAATTTTGCGGGCGAAAAGGATAATGTGCCGACAGGCGGTTTGACATTGTTTGATATGAATTTCAAACTCGGTCGCTTTATGGCAATAGGTTGATTAGATTTAAGGAATTATTTTAACCCTTTAAAATAAAAAAAGATGATTAAAATTGGTATTAACGGTTTTGGCCGTATCGGTCGTTTCGTGTTCCGCGCTTCTCTTGAAGAAGCTAACAAGAACGATGTAGTCGTTGTAGGTATCAACGACCTTCTTCCTGTTGACTACATGGCTTATATGTTGAAGTATGACACGATGCACGGCCGTTTCGACGGAACCATCGAGGCTGACGTTGAGAAGAACGAGCTTATTGTCAACGGCAACCACATCCGTGTTACCGCAGAGAAGGACGCCGCTAACTTGAAGTGGAACGAAATCGGTGCAGAGTATGTAGTCGAGTCAACAGGTCTTTATCTGACTATGGATCGTGCCGAGAAGCACCTTCAGGCTGGTGCTAAATATGTTGTATTGTCAGCTCCTTCAAAGAAGGGTGAAGACGGCCGTCAGGCTGATATGTTTGTTTGTGGTGTAAATACAGATACATACGCAGGTCAGAAGATTGTTTCTAACGCTTCTTGTACTACAAACTGTCTTGCTCCTATAGCTAAGGTGTTGAATGACAAGTTCGGTATTGAGAACGGTCTTATGACAACAGTTCACTCTACAACAGCTACACAGCGCACTGTTGATGGTCCTTCAATGAAGGACTGGCGTGGCGGACGTGCTGCTTCAGGTAACATCATCCCGTCTTCTACAGGTGCAGCTAAGGCTGTAGGTAAGGTTATTCCTGAACTTAACGGTAAACTGACAGGTATTTCAATGCGTGTTCCGACTTTGGATGTATCTGTAGTTGACTTGACTGTAAACTTGAAGAATCCTGCAAGCAAAGAAGACATCTGCAAGGCAATGAAGGATGCTTCAGAGGGTGAACTCAAGGGCGTATTGGGTTACACAGAGGACAAGGTTGTTTCTTCAGACTTCCTTGGCTGCCCGTTGACTTCAATCTTCGATGCAGACGCAGGTGTTTACCTGACCGACAAATTTGTAAAGGTTGTTTCTTGGTATGACAATGAGATCGGTTACTCTCATAAGGTTATCGATCTTATCAAGATAATGAAGAAACACAACGGATAATCGATGAAAAAATCGATGTAAAATAAAAAATAAACCGTTCGACATTTGTCGGGCGGTTTATTTTTATTATTTTTGCCTTCAAATGAGTTGTATATAGAAATTACGGCTAAAGTAATCATGCAGGTATTAGGTTTATGCCTATGGTCGCATTGTGCTTTTGTTAAATACATATTTATATCAGATGTTTTTTAGAAATGTGTAAGATGTTAACCATACTTGGCCCAACTGCATCGGGAAAGACGGCCCTGGCTGCAGCCTTAGCTGTAGAATTTAACGGCGAGATTATTAGCGCAGACAGTAGACAGGTATACCGCCGTATGGACATTGGTACAGGAAAAGACTTGGCTGACTATGATGTTGACGGAGTGAAAGTGTCTTATCATCTTATTGACATTGTTGAACCTGGCACAAAATATAATGTTTATAAATATCAAAGAGACTTTCTGGAAGCGTACAATGACATTGTGCGTAAAGGACATATACCGATAATGTGCGGAGGTACAGGACTTTATATAGAATCTGTGCTAAAAGGTTACAGGCTTTTACCCGTGCCAGAGAACAAGGAACTGCGTAGGTCGCTTGAAGGTAAGACTTTGGCAGAGTTAACGGAGATACTTGTGGACCTTAAGCGTGAGAGTGGCTCAATCATGCACAATACTACCGATGTGGATACTGCGAAACGAGCGATAAGGGCGATAGAGATAGAAACTTATTATAGGAATCACTTGGTAAACGAGTTTGATAGTTTCCCGGAAATCAGTTCTGTTATAATCGGCATAGATATTGAGCGTGACGAACGTAGACGCAAGATAACCGAGCGGTTGCGCAGTAGGCTTGATGAAGGTATGGTGGATGAGGTGAGAGGATTGTTAAATGAGGGTGTTTCTGCCGAAGACTTGATTTATTACGGCCTTGAATATAAATATGTAACAGAGTATGTGATAGGAAGAATGTCTTTTAACGATATGTTCCGTTCTTTGGAAATTTCCATACATCAATTTGCAAAGAGACAGATGACTTGGTTTAGGGGAATGGAGCGGCGGGGCTTTAACATACATTGGATAAAAGCCGACATTCCTTTAAAAGAAAAGATAAGGTTAGTGAAGCTCATATATGACAAAGAGAACAATGTTGTCTAATCATCAATCTGTAGACGTTATGATGAAAACTAATAACCGTTGGGGGGTATTGTATTGCCCCAAACACAACCGTTTAGGTGCGAGAAAGCGGTGGGGTAAAATAGAATGTTGTTTGCAGGAACAAGGAGTGGATTTTGACTTTGTTCAAAGTGAACGACAAGAAAGTGTTGCACGCCTTGTTAATATGATGATAAACAATGGATATAAAACTATTGTAATAGTTGGCGGTGATTCCGCGCTGAATGATGCGGTAAATTGCTTAATGGAGGCAGATAAAGATACGCGTGAGTCAATAGTGCTTGGACTTATTCCCAACGGGATAATGAATGATTTTGCCCATTTCTGGGGATTTAAGGAGAATGAAATAGAGCAAACCGTAAAGTGGTTGAAAGAACGCCGGGTGAGGAGAATAGATTTAGGATGTATTCGTTATGTTAACGCTAAAGGTGAGCGGTGTCACAGGTATTTCCTGAATTGTGTGAACATAGGACTTATTTCGGCTATCATGAACTTGCGCAGCCAGACACGTCGTTTATTGGGTTCGCGTACATTGTCTTTTTTCAGCTCAATGGTTTTGATGATATTCCAAAGGCTTGATTATAAGATGTCACTTAAGATAAATTCTGATGTGATAAACCGAAAAGTGATGACAGTCTGTGTTGGTAATGCTTCAGGATACGGGCAAACACCTAACGCTGTGCCATATAATGGTCTATTGGATGTATCGGTGGTTTATCATCCTGAGATGACACAGCTTTTTGAGGGTTTTTATTTGCTTGTTACAGGTAAATTTCTTAATCACCATAGTGTACATCCATATAGAACAAACGAGGTTAGGGTGGATGAAGCTGTCAAAGCCTTGGTGAGTGTTGACGGCAGACTAATGAAGACACCGGTAGGATCTTATCGCATAACTGTTGAACAAGAAGTCATCAATTTTTTGATTCCTGCATAATTTTACTCTTATATAGTGTGAAGTTGATACTTGGAAGCCGGTTTTCGGTTGATTTTGAAGAGTTAAATTGGCTGTGTTGTGAAAAATCGTTGATTTTGTTTTGTCAACAGAAATAAAATCATTACCTTTGAAAGGTCTTTTGAATGGCAGACGTCATGTTTGCATTTCGATGGATTTTAATATCTGAAAACTTAAATCTTTTAATTATACCATGAGCTATCTTAAATTTGAAAAAACTCTAATGACAAACTTGGAAGAATCTCTTTCGAGGGAGTTGTTGCGTACAAACCGCTCAGGCGCTTATTCTTGTTCGACGATCGTTGATTGTAACACAAGCAAATATCACGGCCTTTTGGTTGTACCTATCCCTGAAATGGACGATGACAATCATGTCTTGCTTTCTTCCTTGGATGTTACCGTGATTCAGCATGGTGCAGAGTTTAACCTTGGTTTACATAAATACCAAGGCAATAATTTTAGTCCAAAGGGGCACAAATACATACGTGAGTTTAACTGTGATACAGTGCCTACCACGGTTTATCGAGTTGGTGGCGTGCTATTGAAGAAGGAGGTTGTGTTCCAACATTATGAGAACCGCATTCTAATACGATACACTTTGATAGACGCTCACAGTGAGACAACACTTCGTTTCAAACCGTTCCTCGCATTCCGAAGTGTAAGACAATTAACACATGAAAATAGTACTGCCAGCAGGGAATATCATGCAACAGATAACGGGATAAAAACCTGTATGTATGCGGGGTATCCTGATTTGTTCATGCAATTCAGTAAAGCAAATAATTTTGTTTTTATGCCGGACTGGTACCGCGGAATTGAATATCCGAAGGAACAGGAAAGTGGCTATGCTTCAAATGAAGACTTGTATGTGCCTGGATATTTTGAAATGAATATAAAGAAAGGTGAGAGTATTGTTTTTGCGGCTTCTACGTCAGAGATAAAAACAAGCATTTTAAAACGCCTTTTTGAGAAAGAAGTGGAAGATCGTGCACCTCGTGACAATTTTTTTCATTGCCTTGTTAACGCAGCACACCAGTTCCACAATCGGACGGGGAAGGATGAACGTTATATTCTGGCTGGTTATCCGTGGTTTAAGTGTAGAGCTCGTGATACGTTTATTGCACTTCCAGGTCTTACTTTGTCTATCGATGAACAAGATTATTTTGAACTCGTGATGAAAACCGCAGAGAAGGGTATTCGTGAGTTTATTGATGGAGAACAACTTAGTGTTAAAATAACCGAGCTTGAACAACCGGATGTGTTCTTATGGGCAATATGGGCAATTCAGCAATATGCAAAGTCTGTTGGTGATAAAAAATGCTTAGAAATGTACGGTCGTCTTGTGAAAGACATTTTATCTTATATAATAGAAGGACGACACCCCAATTTACGTCTTGATGCAAACGGTTTAGTTTATACCGACGGGCATGATAAGCCTGTGACATGGATGAACTCAACAGTGAATGGACATCCTGTGGTGCAACGCACTGGATATATAGTTGAGTTCAACGCCCTTTGGTATAATGCTCTTAAGTTCGGTGCTAAGTTAGCTATGACAAAAGACGATAAGGAAACTGTGGCTGATTTGGAAAAACGAGCAGAACAGTGCCGGTTGTCTTTTGTACCGACATTCATGAATGACTACGGTTATTTGTTTGATTACGTAGACGGGAATATGATGGATTGGAGTGTTCGACCCAATATGATTTTCCCTGTTGCTTTTGATTATTCTCCATTATCCCAAGATCAGAAAAAGAGCGTTCTTGATGTTTGCACTCGTGAATTGCTTACTCCTAAGGGACTTCGCTCGCTGTCTCCCAAAAGTGGGGGATATAACCCGATATATGCTGGGCCTCAACGTGATTATGCTTATCATCAAGGAACAGCCTGGCCATGGCTTGGTGGTTTTTATATGGAGGCTTGCCTTAAGTTGTATAAACGTACACGATTGAGTTTCATTGAAAGGCAGATGGTTGGTTATGAAGACGAGATGATGATTAACTGCCTTGGTACGATTCCTGAGTTGTCCGATGGTAATCCTCCGTTCCATGCACATGGTGCAACATCATTTGCCATGAATGTTGCAGAGATATTAAGAACCTTGAATCTTCTTGAAAAATATTCTTACGTAAAATAAAAGGAGGGACGATATGAAAGTATTAATGTTTGGTTGGGAGTTTCCTCCTCATATTTTGGGAGGTCTTGGTACAGCCAGTTACGGCATAACAAAAGGGCTTTCTGAACAAAGTGATATGGAAATTACGTTTTGTCTTCCGAGACCTTGGGGTGACGAGGACAATAGTTTCATGAACATAATAGCGATGAATGAGGTGCCTATAGTTTACCGTGATGTTAATTATGACTATTTGAAAGGTAGGCTTGGCAACATAATGACGCCGGAGATGTATTATAGTCTGCGTGACCACATATATGCGGACTTTAATTATATGCTGGTTAATGATTTAGGCTGCATTGAGTTCTCCGGAAAATATTTGGATAATCAGCTTCACAGCGAGATAAACAATTATTCTATAGTTGCTGGTGTCGTAGCAAGGCAGCAAGATTTTGATATTATCCATGCACATGACTGGCTTACTTATCCTGCGGGAATACACGCAAAGAAAGTCAGTGGTAAACCATTATGTATTCATGTTCATGCTACGGATTTCGACCGTAGCCGCGGCAATGTTAATCCAACCGTTTATGCAATAGAAAAAGATGGGATGGATAATGCAGATTGCATAATGTGTGTTAGTGAACTGACACGTCAGACCGTAATAAACCATTATTATCAAGACCCACGCAAATGCTTTACTGTTCATAATGCCGTTTATCCTTTAAGGCAGGAACTTCAAGACATACCGCGTCCGGATCATACAAATAAAGAAAAGATTGTTACATTCCTTGGTCGTATAACGATGCAAAAGGGACCGGAGTATTTTGTTGAGGCGGCAAATATGGTACTTCATCGCACGCGTAATGTGCGTTTCTGCATGGCAGGGAGTGGCGACATGATGGATGCTATGATATATCTTGCTGCAGAACGTGGTATAGCCGACCGTTTTCACTTCCCTGGTTTTATGCGTGGTAAACAGGTTTATGAATGTTTGAAAGATTCTGATGTGTATGTCATGCCTTCAGTGAGCGAACCTTTCGGCATATCTCCACTTGAAGCGATGCAGTGTGGCACGCCGTCAATTATTTCAAAACAGAGCGGATGTGCTGAAATATTGAATAATTGCATAAAAGTTGACTATTGGGACATACACGCATTAGCAGACGCAATTTATTCAATATGTCATAACGACAGCCTGTTTAATTATCTTCAAACAGAAGGTAAACGCGAAGTAGATCAAATTACATGGGAGAAAGTCGGGCTTTGGATTAGAGAACTATATGAACGAACAATGGGATTAAGGAATTAATTAAATCTTTATAACTTTAAGTCAATAATTAACCAAATTAAGAAATACTGCAATGAAAACAATATGCTTATACTTTGAGATTCACCAGATTATTCATCTCAAGCGTTACCGTTTCTTTGATATTGGCACAGACCATTATTATTATGATGACTACGAGAATGAGCGTAGTATCAGCGACATTGCTGAGCGTTCATATATGCCGGCGCTAAACGCATTTCTTGAAATGATAAAGAGCAACGGTAAATATTTCAAACTTGCATTTTCTATATCGGGTGTAGGTCTTGAACAGCTTGAAATGCACGCTCCGCAAGTTATAACCAAATTACAGGAGTTGAATGATACAGGATGCGTTGAATTCTTGGCCGAACCATATTCTCATGGTCTTTCAGCTCTTGTTAACGAAGAGGCTTTTGCTACCGACGTTAAGAAGCAGGCGGCTAAAATGCAAGAGTATTTTGGCAAGAAACCCACCGTCTTGAGGAACTCGTCGCTTATTTATAGTGACGATATTGGTGGACAAGCTGCGGCAATGGGTTTCAAGGGAATGCTGACAGAAGGAGCAAAGCACGTACTTGGATGGAAGTCGCCGCATTATGTTTACAACTGTGCGATAGCTCCAAATCTCAAACTTTTGTTGCGTGACGTTGACTTGAGCGATGACATCAGTCTGCGTTTCAACAATAGTGATTGGGATGGATACCCGTTGTTTGCAGACAACTATATTAATAGAATAGCATCGTTGCCTGACAATGAGCAAGTTATTAATATTTTTATGGAGCTTTCGGCTCTTGGTATCGCTCAGCCGTTGTCTTCTAACATTCTTGAGTTTATCAAGGCTTTACCTGGTTATGCTAAGGAGAAAGGAATAATATTCTCAACACCGACTGAGATATGCTTGAAGATGAATAGTGTTGGCAATCTTGATGTGCCTGATACTTTGTCTTGGGTGGACGAGGAGCGCGATGTAAGCTGCTGGCTCGGGAATCCAATGCAGCGTGAGGCTTTTAATAAACTTTACAGCGTGGCTGATCGTGTGCGTATAGCTAACGATCCGCGTATAAATCAAGATTGGGATTATCTCCAGGCAAGCAATAATTTCCGTTTCATGACAACAAAGCCATCGAACGTCGGATTGGATCGTGGCATATATAGTTCACCTTTCGATGCTTTCACAAATTATATGAATATCCTCGGCGATTTCATCAACCGTGTAAATTCACTGTATCCGGAAGAAATCGACAATGATGAACTTAACTCATTGCTCACCACAATCAAGAACCAAGGTGACGAAATCGAGATGAAAGATAAAGAGATTGTTCGCCTGAAAGCCAAAGTAGAGAAGATGCAGGCTGCTGAAGTTAGACTTAAAGCCAAAGCAGAAAAGGCTAAAACGTCAACAACGAAAAAGACAACAGTAAAAGCAACGGTGTCAAAAACAGCTAAGGCTAAGCCTTCCAACGCTGAATGAAGTTGACGGATTAGTATTTCCGCTACTTTGCAATAAAAACAGCGCCACATAAAATGCGGTGCTGTTTTTTATTGTTTGACAGATAGAAATTTGGGCTTACAACCCCAATGGGTTTACATTTTTGTAAGCGTCGTTCACCTTCTGTTCCAAATCTTCGTCCTTTTTGTTCTCATTCTGGTTGGTAGTTAACTCATCGGCGTATTTCAAGTCATTTTTGCCGTTACCGTCGTCGCCTGTGGCTATGCGTGCTTCACCTCGTTCTCGGTAGGCTTCGGAGTTGAATGGATTGGTGTCGATAACTTTTCCGTAATAGGCAATAGCTTCACTAACAGCACCTTTTGCCATATAAACTCGTGCTTTTAATAGCAAGGCTTCCTCGCTTTCTGGATAATTATTTATCAGATAATCAGCATCTTCATCAGCATCTTCGGTTTCGCTACATTTCAATCGTGTTTCCCCTCTTAACAGATACGCTTCTCCATAGTCAGGTTTCAGTGTGATTGCTTTTGTCAACATGGCTATGGCGTTGTTTGTGTCGCCGTGGCCGATACACGCCTTGGCATACAAGAATATAACTTCTGCATTGCTGTTGTCTATCAGCAAGGCTTTTTCACAGGCGTCAGCCATAGCTGTGTAGTCTTCCATCATGTATGCTACGTTGGCCATACGCACAAACACCTGTTGGTTTTCCGGTTGCGCTTCTGACAATTTCAACAGCTGTTCGTAAGCCTCCGGCAGCATATCCGCCCTGATGCAAGCCTGTGAGAGATAGTCTCTAATTTCTAAGTCTTCTTTTATACCAAGGGCGTGGGTAAAACATCTTATTGCATAATCTGCTTGCCCGGAGCGCAGTGCGCGCACTCCGTCATATTTAAGTACATCGAAGTTTTTTTCTTCCTCCGCTTTTTTCTTTTCTTCAGGCTTTTCTTCTTTTCCGCCGAACAATGACTTAAAAAAATTCATATATTTGTGGTTATACAGTTTTTAGATTATGCGGATATAATACCCACATTTTGCAAAATTAGTTATTTATTGTTTTAAGACCAAACCTTTGATGTAATTTATTTTTCAGAATTTAAAATCCGTTTCTCTCATTTTATTTTGCTTTGTACTCTATTTGCATTATCTTTGCAGATGATGAAAAGTTTTGTTATTACATTCATTTTAGGATTGGTGTCCGCCTCTGCATATGCTCAGGAAGTGGATGGCATTATATCAAAAGCAGACACGACCTCAACGATTAAGATTGAGTCGGTGGCCGGTTATATAGGTGGAGCCGACGCCCCTACGGACATATATACTTATGAAGGATATATGTCCGTAGGGGCTCTTGCTGTAGCTGATTCGTTACATTTACCTATGTTAAACAACTTCGGACAGACATATATTAATATGTATCCTTACGATTGGTTGGGCTGTTATGACTGGCGGCTGCACCGAGGGTTAAATGTGAATTTAGGAGCGTCGGTGTTTGCTACGTTCGGCAACAATCCTTGGCGTGGTACCGGATTTACGCAGAGTATCGCGGCGATGTATGCCGTACCGCTTACAGACAATCTTTCATTGGCCGTCGGAGGTTACGTCAACAATATGTTTTGGGCTCACGATGCTTACCATGACGCCGGACTTAATGCTGTGTTAGGATACAAGTTTGACGAACATTGGGAAGGATATTTGTTCGGACAAAAAACGATTGTGCATACTCCCATCCCGATGCCTCTTTATGATTTGCACAGCATTAGCGACCGCATTGGTGCAGCTGTAAAGTATAATTTCAGTCCGTCGTTCAGCGTGCAAGTAACTGTATCGGCTGAAAGAAAGTGATTTCACATTCTCATTTATTTAAATTTCAGTCTTAAACTATTCATCACAACACTGATACTTGAGAACGCCATGAGTGCACTTGCCCACATAGGTGTTATCTGCCAATGAATGCCAAACAGGTAAGGCACTCCTGCGGCGAGCGGAATGCAGACAACGTTGTAGATGAACGCCCAAAACAAGTTTTGTTTAATCATTCCTACAGTGTCACGAGACAGTTTAATTGCGTCAGGTATGCGTCTGAGATCCGTACCCATCAACGTCACTTGTGCCACATCCATAGCCACGTCAGTGCCACGCCCCATAGCAATGCTGACGTCAGCGGCGGCGAGGGCTTGCGTATCATTTATGCCGTCGCCTACCATCGCCACGTGCCGGCCTTCAGCTTGTAGCGATTTTACCAAGTCTTCCTTGTCTTGTGGCATCACTTTGCTGCGCCAGTGGCTTATACCCGCCTTTTCCGCCCAATAACGGGCTGCCTCTTCTTTATCGCCACTCATCATGTACACGTCTATACCTTCATGTTTTAGGGTGTCAATAGCTTCGTGGGCGTACGGTTTCAATGTTTCACGCTCTTCCAGTCCAAGGTCTGCGGCCTTGGTGAAGTCGATGTCTTTATTCGGTATCGTTAAAGTGCCGGTCTTGTCAATTACGATTGCGTCAACCTTGCGTATCTCTTCTAAAGCCGTGGCGTCTTTTATCAGAATGTTCTTGCGCGCCGCCTTGCCTATGCCTACCATCAATGCCGTAGGCGTGGCCAGTCCCAAGGCGCACGGGCAGGCAATGACGAGTACGGACACGGCTGAGAGTATGGCGCGCGGCAACATGGCTTCGCCGCCGATAGTGAGCCATAATATGAAAGTAACGACCGAAAGGCCGAGTACCGCCGGCACGAACACTGCCGCTATCTTATCTACCACGCGCTGCACAGGAGCTTTGCTGCCCTGGGCCTCTTGCACCATCTTGATAATTTGTGCAAGCACCGTGCCTTGGCCAACTTCTTCGGCGCGGAAGCGCAGCGTGTCTTGCGTGGTCATCGTGCCGGCGAAGACCTTGTCACCGGTTTGTTTCAGCACAGGGGTTGGTTCCCCCGTAATCATACTCTCGTCTATGTATGCCCGGCCGTCAGCCACGGTACCGTCCACAGGAACTTTCTCGCCTTGGCGTATTTCGATGATGTCGCCTTTGCCTATTGCCGCTATCGGTACGTCGCTCGTCGAGCCTCCACTTACGAGGCGTGCTGTTTTCGGGGTTAGTCCCATTAATGCGCGTATGGCCGAGGCCGTGCCTTTCTTGGCTTTCTCTTCAAGTGTGCGCCCCGTCAGTACGAATGTTATTATCATGACCGATGCGTCATAATAAGTATGGCTCTCGATGCCTCGCGGAGCCCAGAAACTCTCACCCCAGAAAGTGTTGAACACACTGAACGCAAACGATATGGCGGTGCTCATGGCCACGAGCGTATCCATGTTGGCCGTGCCGTGGCGCAGCTGTTTCCATGCGCTTGAGTAAAACCGGCTGCCGCAGTATGTTATGTTGAGCAAGGCGAGTATCAGCATTGTCTGGTTGGCCATACTTGTGCCGCCCACATTGAGCCATCCCATCGATATGCCCATTGTCAGCAGTGCCAGCACCCACGATGCCGCCATCCTCTTGAGCAGTTGCCTGTAAGCCGTCTTCTCTATCGCCTCCACTGATTCGCCTTCGTCTATCACAAGGTCATAACCGGCCTTGATGATTTCTTCTTTCATCATCTTCGGCGTTATCACTTTCGGGTCGTAATCTACGAGGGCCGTGCGCGCGGCGAAGTTCACGCTTGCCGCCTTTACGCCTTCAAGCTGGTTGAGCCGTTTCTCCACGTTGGCTGCGCATCCTGCACACGCCATACCGGTTACGGCGATTGTTTTCTTTTCCATAATGATATTCTCTTAGTTTGTCTTTTGCAAAGTTACACAAAACGGTCTTTTGCCATGTTACGGAATTATGGAAAAGATTTATGATATTTCATGCCCCTCATCAGGAATCGGATTGTCATATCTTGTCGAGTTGTTTCAGCTCTTTGTTCTTCATCGCCTTAAATTGCGAGGGCGTCATGCCCGTTACGCTTTTGAATTGAGTGCTTAAATACGCCACGCTTGAATAATTCATCTTCAATGCAATTTCCGAGATTGACATTTCGCTATAAAACAATAATTCTTTTACACGTTCCACACGTTGTAAGATGAAATACTTTTCGATGGTTGTTCCCGTCGTTTCTGAGAACATTTTGCTTAGCGTGCCATAGTCGGTTGACAGCTTGTCGGCAAGATAAGCGGAAATATTGGCCGAAGGCAGATTGTCCCTGTAATGCACCATTTCTATTATCTCATTTTTTATCCGCTCCACGATTTGCCGGCGGTGGTCTTCCAGCAGTTCAAAACCCTGTTGCTTTAATGCCGTGCGCAGTCGGTCGAGCGTGTCGTAGTCAGGCTTTTCAGCCACGGTGACAACTCCAAGCTCTACAGATAACGGGCTGATGCCTGCATCGGCGAATATCCGTGTCACAGCCGCCTTGCAACGGTCGCACACCATGTTTTTGACGTACAGCGTAGTAGTTTTCATTTTGGGCATATAAAGGTGATTTTCACGTCTTTTACGTTCTGATCAAAACGCTGGATTTCTTTTATTTCTTCCATTATCTTGTGTGTGCCGTCGAGGGCGGCAATAATCTTCTGGTAGTGACGGATGTCGGCAAACGCAAGGATGCGGCCGCGGCGGTCTTTCAGCCACTTTTGCGCGGGCTGGTAGCCACCGATGAAGAACGTCCAAGCCGTTTCACTGACGTTGCCGAAATATTGTGTGGGGTTGATATGCACGCGCCCGTCACTGTATGTCAGCTCTGTCACTTCGTTAGTTCCCGCTTCAGGATAAGTGGTTGTTACGGCCCAGTTGTCGGAGTTTTCCATGAGATGCAGTCGCCGTAGCTTACTGCCTTTTTCGGCCAGTTTGTGATAGAGAGAGGCGTCAGTGGGGTAGGGTATGCGTGGAAAATCAATCTTCAGAAACTCTGCGTAACGCTTGCGGTAATCGGGATTGTGGAGCACGGCGTAAATATAGTCGAACAGCTCCAATGGTTTAATCGTTTCGCCTAACGCTTTCTCGATTTTCTTTAATACAACGGGTGAAAAGTTAGGAGTGAGATTGTCATTCTCTAAATTTTCAAAAATCGACCGGCTTACGCCGGAATTGTAGAGAGGAAATACATACGTGGCCTCTTTTGTTTGTGATGATACAGTACATTTGTCTGATAAAAATCTACAGACAAAAATATGTTGAAATTTGAATGTACTCTGTTGTTTGCAAACAAGCATTGACAAATTCTGAGGGTGTAATATGCACGAAAACGAACGGTATCGTGGCCTGGCCACGATACCGTTCGTTTTGCCTGTATACACGATGAATTTCGTATCGAAAGGACGATAAGTGTATTGTGCAATAACAAGAGAATCTTTATGTGCTCTGACATCTTCTTGTGCTCTGACGACAGACCAGTCACGACTATCTTTTCCTGCATTGTACTTTGCTCGAAATTCATTTTCAGAAAGTTCAAAGGCGTCGTTACATAATTGTCTGGCAAGAGTTTTGGATGCTTGTATATTTATACTGTCTTTTGAAGTAACTATACCGCAAGCATTATTCACAAATAATTCGTCTAACTTGAATCCTTTTTCATATTCTTCCTGCATACTAAAGTCTTTGGGCACGAAGAAATAATAAGGTTCAACTGGTGAAAGATGTTGCCATTTTACATCTGAAAAATTTGTGCTTGTAAGGAAATCATATTTATCTTTACGCCTTCCGAACAAGTCATAATGCAACACTTCTCCAAAATCTTTTTTTGCTTTCTCTCCTGTTTTTACAAATATATTGATGCTAACGCCCTGCATTATGTCGAAAACATTTTCGTCTTTCTGTCCGTCGGGCGCAGTCTCTTTCTTTTTGCTGTTGCCGTGAAGATCGAGAATATAGATTTTATCAAACGTTTCAAGCAGCGTCTTACGCATTTTGCGGTGAATGATGCCGTCGATAAATGAGTTGTTGGTTACGTAGGCTAAAATGCCTTCGCCGTTTTTCTCGATATAATATTGACCAAGGCGTATGAATTTTATATAATCGTCTGACAGAGGCTGAATGTTTCTCTCGTTGAGGTCTTTCTTATAGTCGGCTATGAGTTGCGTTATCCATTCGCCGTTGTTATTACTGCTTACGCTATACGGCGGGTTGCCAATCATCACCATTACGGGCGTGTCGCGTTTTATGCGGTTTGCATAATTGGCTTCGGCACTGAGCCATTGTGCGAACAGGCTGCCTGTGTCGGGATGGCATTCTTCCAGCGAGTTAGTAAGGTAGATGCGCAGGCGGCTGTCACGCCGGTGGACGTAACCGGTGCTTTGCAATAACATATCGAGCTTCAGGTGTGCTATGGCGTAAGAGGCCATCAGCAGCTCAAAGCCGTTAAGTCGTAAGAGCAGATGCTCCTCTACGTAGCTTTGCCAAAGGCCTTCCATGCCGCTGAATTTGCCGTATATGCGGTTTACCACTTCGGCAAGGAAGGTGCCCGTGCCTGTTGCGGGGTCGAGTATCTGCACACGGTGGAACGTCTTTTTGTATGTAGGTTTGCCGCCGTGCCCCTTGCTGTATTGCTCGTTGCGGACGGTGCGCTCCACGGTGGAGTAATCCGCCAGACCGAGCGGCAGGTTAAAGTCGCGTTGCAATATGTCGTCAACGCCGTGCACAATGAACTTCACCACGGCCTGCGGCGTGTACCACACTCCGCGCGCCTTGCGTAGTTTTGGGTCGTAAGCCGAGAGAAAATCCTCATAGAAATGTATCATCGGATCGTCGTGGCGACGGTTGTTGCTGTAGTCGCGCATAATGCGACCCATATCAGTAGCGCGGAACGTGGCGGCGAGGTCGTCAACAATCCAAGCTATGCGCTCGTCGAGATCGTAGCCTGCTATGCTTTGGAATATTTTTCGCAGGAATGGGTTGGTTTTAGGTATCAGCGTGGCCGCCTCTTGACGTGAAAAGGTGTCAGGCGTGTAGTCATGCAGGCGCGCAGCAAACATTCCGTAAGCTATTGTCTGTGCGTAGACATCGGCGAAGCCTTCGGGTGTTATGTCGTGTATCAATACTGACTTGAAGGCGTCAAACTGTCCTTGAAGTTGCTGATTGTCAACGGTTTCGTCGGCTTCGTTGAATGCAGCCTTTATTACCTCTGCCAGCAGTCGTGCTTTTGCGGCCATCTGTACGGCCAGTCGTTCTGCGGATGTTATGTTTTGTATTTGCGCCTTTGCCAACCGGTTTATCATCGAGGCAAACTTGCTTTCATTTTCCTTCACGGCTATGATTTTATCACCTACGGTCTCGGCAATGCGTACGCACGCCACGGCTTCACCATATTCATATAGGTGAAAGTCAAGATAGTCGGTGAAGATAATATGGTCGAGTGACGATTTGTAGCGGTTGAACTGTTCGCGATGTTGTTTGCGCCCGTCAAGATCGCCGTCGGCTATGTCCTTAGCCTCTACGAAAGCTACAGGCAGGCCGTCGCTCTTGCGTATGATTATGAAGTCGGGCGCGCCGCACGATATGCGTGAAGGCTCGTTGATTGCTTTCAGTCCGGGCAGCATGGTGTTCAGCAGTTTCTCAAGCGCGGGGCGGTAACTGTGTTCGCGCGCCACCCCCGTGGCGTAAAGGCTGCTGATTTCCTTTATGTATTCGTTTAGGTCTGACATATTGCAAAGGTAAGAATTTAAATTAGTAATTAAGAATTACGTGTTAAGAAAATATGTGTAAAACCGTAAATTGATAACAAAATGTCATTTGGAAAATGTCAACAAAAATCGTTGAAATATACTTTTAAGGTGTCGTTTTTGGTTATCTGCCGTGCCATTAGATGTTTTTTATGTTGTAAAGGATGCCTTTTTATGTTGCAAAAGGATACGTTTTATGTCTCGATTAGCGGCTTCTGCCGGACTTTTCTGTATGGTAAAGCCTCCTGATTACGGTCTTGAAAACGGAGAATGAGGTATCCGTCGCCCTAAAAGGCTATTAAAAAAGTTAAATTATTGCGCCGGATAGTATCAGTTTGTTGATAAAGCCTGTAATATGTTGTATGTCAGGGATTTATCGTAGCGTACAAAAAACGCCTTATTTTCACTGAATGTCGAAGGCATTTATTATACAGCATTTATAATGTTAAAATGAAAATCAGTGTGGCATGAAATACCCTGATTTTCTTGCAAAATGACATTAGGTGAGAGGCGGCTTGCTCCTTCGCTGTTTATGCGTAGAAGACGTGTATGGGAATGTGAGTTTTAGGTATGAGAAATATACGATGCAACCTGTTTTGCAGTCTACAGTTTTAAAATAAATTAAATAACAGAGGCGTTATTGATTTTTTTGTCAGCATTTGTTTATATTTGCAGAGGTTATCGGGTGAGTTGGAGGCTGAAATATGTAAAATTCAGGCGAACCTGCTTACATTTTGTTTATTATACCTAATATTTAAATATGTTTGAAAATTTAAGTGAGAGACTTGAACGGTCTTTTAAGATACTTAAAGGTGAAGGTAAAATCACTGAGATAAACGTAGCCGAGACCTTAAAGGACGTGAGGCGCGCACTGCTCGATGCCGACGTTAATTATAAGGTGGCGAAATCGTTTACCGACACTGTGAAGAAAAAGGCTTTGGGCATGAACGTGCTTACAGCCGTGAAGCCGGGGCAGATGATGGTGAAGCTTGTGCACGACGAGCTGGCCGACCTTATGGGAGGCGAAAGCGTAGGACTGCATCTTGAAGGCCGTCCTGCCATAATATTAATGTCAGGTTTGCAAGGTTCCGGTAAAACTACGTTCAGTGGTAAGCTCGCCAATATGCTGAAAAAGAAGCAGCATAAGAATCCCATGCTTGTGGCGTGTGACGTTTACCGCCCTGCTGCCATAGAACAGTTGAAAGTCGTAGGCGACCAGGTCGGTGTGCCTGTATATTCAGAGGATGGCAATAGGGATGTGGTGGAGATTGCCCAGCATGCCATTAAGGAGGCAAAAGCCAAAGGATATGATGTGGTTGTGATAGACACTGCGGGGCGTCTGGCTGTTGATGAGGAAATGATGAATGAAATCGAGACGTTGAAAAACTCTGTGCAACCGGACGAGACATTGTTCGTCGTTGACGCAATGACCGGACAAGACGCCGTGAATACGGCTAAAGAGTTCAATGACAGGCTCGATTTTGACGGCGTAGTATTGACTAAACTCGACGGCGACACGCGCGGCGGTGCGGCGATAAGCATACGCACGGTTGTAACCAAGCCGATAAAATTCATTGGTACGGGCGAGAAGATGGAAGCTATTGACACATTCCATCCTGCGCGTATGGCCGACCGTATATTGGGAATGGGCGATATCGTAAGTCTTGTGGAGCGCGCCCAAGAACAGTTTGACGAGGAGGAAGCCAAACGTCTGCAAAAGAAAATCCAGAAAAACAAGTTTGACTTCAATGATTTTCTTGGACAGATACAGCAAATCAAGAAGATGGGTAATATCAAGGATTTGGCGTCGATGATACCTGGTGTAGGTAAGGCTATAAAGGATATAGACATAGACGACAACGCCTTTAAAGGTATTGAGGCAATCATTCTCAGCATGACGCCCAAAGAACGCACGAATCCTGAAATCCTGAACACAAGCCGCAGGTCGAGGATTGCCAAAGGATCTGGCACGACGGTGCAGGACGTCAATAGGCTGATAAAACAATTCGACCAGACAAGGAAGATGATGAAGATGGTGACGGGCTCGAAAATGAGCCAGATGATGAGCGCAATGAAAGGTATGAAAAATATGCCGAAAATGTGATTTCTTCAAATTGACTATTATGGACTATAAATTGATAGATGGTAAGGCTACTGCGGCTGCCGTAAAAGCAGAAATAGCCGAGGAAGTAAAACAAATTGTCTCCAATGGCGGCAAAAGGCCTCATCTTGCGGCAGTACTGGTAGGGCACGATGGCGGAAGCGAGACATACGTAAAAAATAAGGTGATAGCTTGTGAGGCTTGCGGCTTTACAAGCACGCTTATACGCTTTGAGGACGATGTAACCGAAGACGAGTTGCTCGCCAAAGTCAAAGAACTGAATGATGATGAAGACATAGACGGCTATATCGTACAGTTGCCGTTGCCTCGCCATATAGACGAGCAGAAGATAATAATGGCGATAGACTATCGCAAGGATGTTGACGGATTCCATCCGATAAATGTAGGCCGGATGTCAATAGGATTACCGTGCTTCATTTCTGCAACGCCACTTGGTATTTTGACACTGTTGCGTCGTTATGGCATAGAGACGTCAGGTAAGAAGTGTGTAATACTGGGCCGTAGCAATATCGTAGGCAAACCGATGGCGCAACTCATGATGCAAAAGGCATACGGAGATTCAACCGTTACAGTGTGTCACAGCCACTCGAAGACATTGAAGCAGGAATGCCGCGAGGCTGACATTATAATTGCTGCGATAGGTCAGCCGGACTTCGTAACGGCTGATATGGTGAAAGAAGGCGCGGTGGTTATTGATGTAGGAACAACACGTGTACCCGATGCCTCGAAGAAAAGCGGTTTCCGCCTTAACGGAGATGTAAAGTTTGACGAAGTAGCTCCGAAATGTTCATATATAACCCCTGTGCCAGGCGGAGTTGGCCCGATGACGATATGTTCATTGATGAAAAACACATTGGCGGCAGGCAAAAAAGAATATTATAAATAATGACAGCTAACGAGTATTACGAACAGGGCAATCGTTTTAGAAAACAGGGCAACTGGCAGGAAGCCATTAATAATTATATTGCGGCCATAGAGTTAGACCCTGACAGTCCGGCTGTTGAGGCCAAAAGGATGCTTGACGACATACTTGAATATTATTGTAAAGATATGTATAATCCGTAAAGTCGTGCGGGGGAGGCTTTACCGGCCTTAATGATAAGGCCGCTTTTCTCTCGGGTTAATTAAATCTAATAGATATGGGTAAAATTAAAGGTGCCATTGTGGTGAACACAGACCGGTGTAAAGGGTGCTCCCTATGTGTGGAGGCTTGCCCCAAGGATGTCATCGCACTGGCAAAAAAAGTGAATGTTCATGGTTATCCGTATGTGGAAGCCGTAAATGACGACTGCATAGGATGTGCGTCGTGCGCAATTGTGTGTCCTGACGGATGTATCACAGTCTACAAAAAACGAATGGAGGATTAAAAGCTATGGCAGAACAAGAGGTTACTTTATTGAAGGGCAACGAGGCGATAGCTCATGCTGCGATCCGTTGCGGAGCCGATGCGTTTTTCGGTTATCCTATTACGCCCCAGAGTGAAATAATTGAAACCTTGTCTTTGCTCAAGCCTTGGGAAACTACGGGTATGGTGGTTTTACAGGCTGAGAGCGAGGTGGCATCAATCAATATGGTATATGGTGGTGCTGCTGCGGGAAAGAGGGTATTCACTTCTTCTTCGAGTCCCGGCGTGGCACTTATGCAGGAAGGTATAGCCTATATGGCAGGTGCAGAGTTGCCAGGTGTTATTGTCAATGTTCAGCGTGGAGGGCCAGGTCTGGGTACTATACAGCCGTCGCAAAGTGATTATTTCCAAGCTACGCGCGGCGGTGGTAATGGTGATTATTATGTCATAGTGCTTGCTCCTGCGTCTGTTCAGGAAATGGCAGATTTCATGGACTTGGCTTTTGAGTTGGCTTTTAAATACCGTATTCCTGCTATGATTCTTAGTGATGGAGTTATCGGGCAGATGATGGAGCGCGTTGTATTGCCGCCTTATAAACCCCGTAAGACAGAGGAGGAAATCAAGAAAGAGTGTCCTTGGGCTACGTTCGGGCGTACAAAAGACCGCAAACCTAATATTATAACGTCACTTGAACTCCAACCGGAGGAGATGGAAAAGCGCAATTTACACTTGCAGCGTAAATACCAAGAAATCAGAGAAAACGAAGTCAGATATGAAACCCAGCAGTGTGAAGATGCTGAATATCTGATAGTTGCATTTGGTAGTGCCGCCCGCATTTCTGAAAAGGCTATGGAGATGGCCCGTAAGGAAGGCATAAAGGTTGGTTTGCTGCGTCCTATCACGCTGTGGCCGTTCCCAACAAAGGAAGTCGCTGCTATGGCTGAAGGTAAGAGGGGCGTACTCTCTGTGGAAATTAATGCCGGCCAGATGGTTGAGGATATCCGCTTGGCAGTAAATGGCAAGGTGCCTGTTGAGCATTTCGGACGATTGGGCGGAATTGTTCCTGAACCTGATGAGATTGTCAAGGCGTTGAAAGAGAAATTCTAATATTATGGGATACACTGTAAGGATAAGGGAGAGACGGCATATTCTTTGCCTTGTACCTTCAGGGGTAATAAATTAAAGTCAATAAAATGAATGAAAATATAATATCTCCGGAGAACTTGGTATACAAGAAACCGGAATTAATGAACGAAACATTGATGCACTATTGCCCAGGGTGTTCACATGGTGTAGTTCACAAGTTGGTGGCTGAAGTAATCGAAGACATGGGAATGGAAGACAAAACAGTCGGTGTTTCACCTGTTGGTTGTGCTGTCTTTGCATATAGGTATCTTGACATTGACTGGCAAGAGGCCGCTCACGGCCGTGCGCCAGCAGTGGCTACAGCCATAAAGCGTTGCTGGCCAGATAGGATGGTATTTACATATCAAGGTGACGGCGATTTGGCTTGCATTGGTACTTGCGAAACAATCCACGCACTGAACCGTGGTGAGAATATCGTGATAATTTTTATAAACAACGCTATTTATGGCATGACGGGCGGCCAGATGGCTCCTACGACGTTGATTGGGCAGAAAACATCAACTTGTCCTTACGGACGCGATCCGGAATTACATGGCTATCCTTTGAAGATTACAGAGATGGCCGCGCAGCTTGAGGGTACGTGTTACGTCACAAGGCAGAGTGTTGAGACGGTTGCTGCAATACGTTCTGCAAAGAAGGCTTTACGTAAGGCTTTTGAAGCGTCTATGGCAGGCAAGGGCTCAAGCCTTGTTGAAATCGTTAGTACCTGCAACAGTGGATGGAAGTTGTCACCCGTGAAGGCCAACAAGTGGATGGAAGAAAATATGTTCAAGTTCTACCAGAAAGGTGACCTGAAAGATACCACGGGAATGTAACATTTATAAAATTCAAGCGAAGAGCAAAAAGGATAGGGACAGTTGACAAAACGTCATAAGTTTTCTCTTATCTTTGATATAAACAAATAATATTATGAAAACAGAAATTATAATATCCGGTTTCGGCGGCCAAGGTGTACTCTCTATGGGTAAGATTTTGGCTTATTCTGGCCTTATGGAAGGGAAAGAGGTTACATGGATGCCGGCATACGGCCCGGAACAGCGTGGTGGCACAGCCAATGTTACAGTAATTGTCAGTGATGAGCGCATATCATCGCCGATTTTGAGTAAGTATGACATTGCCATTGTGCTTAACCAGCCCTCTTTGGATAAGTTTGAGCCGAAGGTAAAGGAAGGTGGTATTCTTATTTACGATAGCTTTGGCGTGATAAATCCGCCTACACGTAAAGACATAAAGGTTTACCGTATAGACGCTATGGATAAAGCGGCCGAAATGAAAAACTCAAAAGTATTCAATATGATTGTGCTTGGTGGTTTACTCAATGTTTGCCCTGTCGTAAGCGATAACGGTGTGGAGAAAGCTCTTTACAAGACTTTGCCTGAACGTCACCACGGTCTTATTCCATTGAATATGGATGCTATCAAGGCCGGACGTGACATAATCGTAGAAATGAAGTAGTAGCATAAAGATGGTGTATCAAGACATTTTTTTTGATACACCATCTTTATGTCATTCTGTTAGTATTAGAGTGTGAATCTAAGTACGAGAGGTAGGTGGTCGCTAAAACCTTTGCGGTATTTCCATGCACGATATGTACGAAAAGGTTGGACTCCGCCATATTTTTCATCTTTTTCGAGTAAAAACTCAGCATCGTTAACTTTGCTTTCCAATATTTTAGTTGATAAGTTTTTACTCGTAATTATTTTGTCCACGCTGTTCCATGCACCTTTATATTTGTAAGTGCCTTTGGCTCCATTTGAGCCGATTGCCTTTGCTGATACGTTAATCAATCCCTTTGAACATATACGGGTTGTCATATTGCCGTTTGCATATTCGTTGAAGTCGCCGGCTATAATGATGTCAGGAATTCTGTGTATGGCACAAAGGGAGTCGATAGCTTCACAAAGTCTATCGGCCACAGCCATACGAAAAGGTTGTGTGTGCCTTTCGCCTCCATAACGGCTGGGTGCGTGCAGTACAAAAATATGCAGCGTGTCACCTGTAATAATTTTGCCAGAAACATACAGTATGTCACGGGTGGGGCGCATACCTTTAACAGGGGCTATACGTATCGGATGATAATTTATCGGAGCAAAACGACCTTGTGCATACATCAGGGCGACATCAATGCCGCGTTCGTCTGGCGAATCTGTTATAATATATTCATAGTTGGCGTTTCGTAAAAGTGAGCGTTTCGTAAGGTCATGCATCACGCTGTCGTTCTCCACTTCGCATAAAGCCACTAAGTCTGGCAAGTGCCAAGTGTCCCCGTCTTCGCCGCATGAAATAATACTTTTTGCAATATTGTCAAGTTTGTTCCAATATTTTTGCCGTGTCCACCGTCTATCACCTTTCGGCGTGTATTCAACGTCTTGTTTTAGACTGTCATGTTTGTAGTCAAATAGGTTTTCACAGTTTAATTCGACAAAAGTAAGTATTGAAACGAGAAATATTGAGAAGCTCATAGCATTTAAATGTGTACTATGCAGTTTATGAGTTTATCTTAACGTTCCGGCGTATTTTAGTGAGATATTCGTTCATTCCGCTTTCGTTTTTATGCTCGATTATGTCGAGTAACTTTTTTAGTTCAGTCCTGATTTCTTCTACTTGGCCTGACGTATACGGATTGAAAAGGATTTCCTGTAACAGGTAGTCGTCTTCGCTTAGCACCCCTTTTGCAATGTTCATGTGTCGTTTGAATGTTGTTCCTGGGGCGTCTTGGTGTTTCATGACGGCGGCAAAGACGAAAGTGCTTACAAAAGGTATGCTCAATGAATAGGCAACTGTCTTGTCGTGTTCATCGAACGTGTATTCGTAGATGCTCAAGCCGAGGCGTTGGTACAGGTCTTTGAAGAATATCTTACCCATATAGTCGCCCTCGTTTATTATTATTGCGTTTTCATGACTTAACTGGTTAAGGTTGGCGAACGTAGGGCCGAACATCGGGTGTGTGGACACATATCTGTGTCCGCAAGTGCTGTAAAAATCTTTTAAACCGGTCTTCACCGAAGCGATGTCGCTTATGATACAGTCTTTGGATATGTGTGGCAACACTTCCTCAAATGCCGGGAGTGTGTTCTTTACGGTTACGGCGTTGATCACAAGTTCAGGCTTGAAGGCTTCTATTTCTTCCATCGTAGTAAAACGCATGGTATTGAATGTGAACCTCAGCCGTTCGGGATTTTTTTCATATACGGCAGTCTCATGTTCAAAGCTGAGCAAGTCGAGGAAGAAACTGCCCATTTTGCCTGCTCCAAGTACAAGTATTCTCATAGCCTTACCATTGTTTATTATGGTGAAAAGTGAAAAACGGGAATAAAAACAAAGATTGTTGTCGGTTATCCGCCTTTCACTTTTCACCTTTTTGTGTTTACTTTATTTATTAACTATCTCCATCTGTTGCCTTACAGACTCTTCGTGTATGGCTTCAAACACGGTTTTCACGAATGCTGGGTCCATACCGCAAAGCGAACCTTGCGCGCCGCGTTTGTCGAGTATTTCGTTGTAACGTGAAGTCTGCAACACCGTCATATTGTGCTCTTTCTTATATTGCCCGATTTCGCGGCACACGCGCATCCTCTTAGTCAGCATTTCCATCAGTTGGTTGTCTATCTCGTCAATTTGCCGTCTAAGATTGGTAATGCCTTCCGTCGTAGCCGTCTCATCGCGTATTACGAGCAGGCTCAAGATATAGTCAAGCACGTCAGGTGTCACTTGCTGTTTTGCGTCGCTCCAAGCCTTATCCGGGTCGCAGTGGCTTTCGATGATGAGACCGTCAAAGCCGAGATCCATCGCCTGTTGGCAAAGTGGGGCGATAAGTTCGCGGCGTCCTCCTATGTGGCTGGGGTCGCAGAATATGGGCAAGTCAGGCACGCGGCGGCGCAGTTCTATCGGGATTTGCCACATCGGCAGATTGCGGTAAATCTTTTTGTCATAACTTGAGAACCCTCTGTGTATGGCGGCGAGTCGTTTTATGCCGGCTTGGTTGATACGCTCCATCGCCCCTATCCACAATTCAAGATCAGGGTTTACAGGGTTTTTTACTAATACCGGGATGTCAATGCCCCTCAAGCTGTCTGCGATGGCTTGCACGGCAAACGGGTTAGCCGACGTGCGCGCGCCTATCCACAGTATGTCAATGCCATATTTGAGAGCAAGTTCCACGTGTTCCGGTGTGGCAACCTCGATACCGACGAGCATCCCGGTAGTCTCTTTTACACGTTTAAGCCAAGGCAGAGCCTTCTCGCCGTGACCTTCGAAGCCGCCCGGCTTAGTGCGTGGTTTCCATGCGCCGGCACGGAAAATGTGGCAACCCTTGGCGGCAAGTTGCATCGCCGTTGACATCACTTGCTCTTCGGTTTCGGCCGAGCACGGGCCGGCTATCACTGTCAGCCGTTCATTATCCCTCGGCAGGTTTAGCGGTTCTAATTCAAGTTCCATATTATTATACTTTATTTGAATGTTATTTTCGTACTCCTCAACTACTACTTTATTACATTTTGATGGCTGATATTCTCCCTAACGCCTCTTTTATTTTATCGTCCTTGGCGCACAGGGATATGCGGATATAGCGTTGGCCGTTGCTGCCGAAGATGAAGCCGGGCGTTATGAACACTTTGGCCTCGTGCAGCAACTTTTCTGTCAGTTCTTCGGCATCAGCGTATTTGTCAGGTATTTTTCCCCATAGGAACATTCCCGTTTGCGCCTCGTCAAATGTACATCCCAGCTCGTTCATAATCCGCTCCGCCACTGCCCTGCGGTTGCGGTAAGTCTCTATGTTGGCTTGCCTGTGCCATTCGTCGCTGTTGTCGTAAGCCTTGGCAGCAGCCATTTGCAACCCGCGGAACACTCCTGAATCGATATTGCTCTTAACCTTCAATATCCATTGTATAAAGTCAGCGTTTGTCGCGCACATACCTATTCTCCATCCCGGCATATTGTGGCTTTTGCTCATTGAGTTAAGCTCTATGCAGCAGTCTTTCGCCCCGTCTGTTTGCAGCAGCGACAAAGGACGCTCGTTGAGTATCAGCGAATAAGGGTTATCGTTGACCACAACGATGCCGTGGCGCTTCGCAAAGTCAACAAGCCTGCGGTAAGTGTCCATCCTCGCCGCCGCTCCGGTAGGCATATTGGGATAATTGGTCCACATCAGCTTCACGCCGTCGAGGTCCATGTTCTCCAATTCGTCGAAGTCGGGTTGCCATCCGTCTTCTTCTTTAAGGTTATAATACACCACCTCCGTGCCAAGTATCTTGCTTAGCGACGTGTACGTGGGATAGCCCGGATTTGGCACGAGCACCTTGTCGCCGTGGTCGGCGAAGGCCAGCGTCACGTGCAGTATTCCTTCCTTCGAGCCTATCAGTGGCAGTATCTCTGTCTCAGGATTAAGGTCCACGCCGTACCACCGTCTGTAAAATCCGGCCATTGCCCGCCGCAGTTCGGGTGTGCCCGCCGACGGTTGGTAGCCGTGGGCGTCAGCCTGGCGCGCCGTTTCACACAGTTTGTCAACCGTAGCCTGTGACGGCGGCATATCCGGGCTGCCTATGGCCAGGCTTATCACGTCGGCACCTTCGGCGTTCATCCGTGCCACCTCTTTCAGTTTGCGGCTGAAATAGTATTCCGTTACGTCGTTAAGCCTCGTCGCCGGCTTTATCCGCACCCCGTGTTTGCTTTCCATATTCATTGTATTCTCCTATCACTTTAAGTTCCCGTGTAAGCGGAATTATGGCGTCGATGCTCTGGCGGTAACGTGTCAGGTTGTCAAACGTCACGTCTACGTAAAACATATATTCCCATTCGTGGCCAATGATGGGCAATGATTGTATTTTCGTCAAGTTGATTTTATAAAAATATAATATGCTCAACACCTGTGACAGGCTGCCTTCCTCGTGGGGCAGCGAGAACACGAGACTGGCTTTGTCCGCTTTTTCTATCGGCCTCAAGAAGTCTGCCTTGTTCGGATTGCTCACCACGAGAAACCTCGTGAAGTTGTGCTTGTTGTCTTCTATCGACTCTTCAAGCACCTTCATTCCGTAAAGCCGCGCAGCCGAAGCGTTGCAGATGGCCGCCCACCCCCGGCAATTCCCCTCGGCTATCATTTTGGCCGCTCCCGCCGTGTCGCTTGCTTCAACGGCTTTCATGTCAGGATGGTTGGCCAAGAAGCCGCGGCACTGCATCAACGCCACCGGGTGTGAGTGCACTTCTTTTATTGTCTCCCAAGAGTCTTCCGGCAGGCAACACACACTGTGCTCTATGTGCAGCTTGTGTTCGCCGACGATGGTCGTTCCCGAATTGCGTAGCAGCTCGTAATTGTGCAGCAATGAGCCTGCAATAGTGTTCTCTATCGCCAGCATACCTACTACGGTAGGGTCGCGCTTGATATTTTCAAACACTTGTTCAAATGTCTGGCAGCATATCAGCTGTATTTGCTCACCGTTGAAATACTGGTGGGCCGCAATGTCGTGGAACGATCCTATCGACCCTTGTATTGCTACTCTTTTCATCTCTGTGTTTTTATTTTTCTTTTCGTCTTTAATGAAATGTCCCGCCTCACTATTCGGTGAAGCGGGACATTGTTTATATCTTTTCTTTCAAGATTAGTCTGTCATAAGTTGAAATTCACACGCAACTTCCCGCTTCGCAATGCCTTGCAAAGTAAAAATAAAAGTAAAAGAAAGATGCGTATTGCCTAACCATATATGTCACATTAATTTATTGTTTCGCTGCAAAAGTAACGATTTTGTTCGTAACGAGCAAAATTTTTACCGTAAAATTTACTTTTTGTAGCTTTTTTGTATTATATCAACCTGAGTTAGCCTCGTTTCAGTCGGCAAAGTTAACCGGCAAATGCTTAACCGTTCATTTGTCTTACTATTTCACTTTTCATTCCTCACTCTTTGCTTAAACAGGTAAACTTATTGATGAGCGGCGGCGTTTTGTTACCAAAGCGCTGGTTTTGATAACAAAATGTCATTTGAAAAATGTCAACTAAAATCGTTAAAATAGACTTTTTAAGTGTGTCTTTGGGCTGTCTTGGCGTGCCGTTTGATA
This sequence comes from uncultured Prevotella sp., assembly GCA_944320285.1. GTDB lineage: Bacteria > Bacteroidota > Bacteroidia > Bacteroidales > Bacteroidaceae > Prevotella. The sequence goes on along the minus strand of CALUGX010000009.1, from coordinate 5,257 downwards.
CCTTTTGCATAACAAGAGATGTACTTTTATGCTGTAAAAGGATGCTTTTTGCGCTCTGATTGGCGGTTTCGCCCGACTTTTTACTACTCGTAAAACCAAAGATAACAGTTGTTAAAACAAAAAATAACCGTTATCTTTTGAAAAGATAACGGTTTAAAAAATATTAAAAAACCTTATTTTTTGCGCAGTTTTATAATATTATTCGTAAGGTGTTGTATGTCAATGTTTTATGATTGCACACGAAAAATGCCGTTATTTTCGCCCCAAATGCGGCATATTTATTTTTATGGCATTTATAATGTTAAAATGAAAATCAGTATGTCATGAAATACTTTGATTTGCTTGCAAAATGATATTTTGTGAGTATTCATTAAAAATGCGATGTTTTTTTGTTAGATTTTATCTTAAAAACTTGCATTATATGTATATGTTTGTTATATTTGCCAAAATAATACGTCAAAACTTTTACCTCGTTCAAAAAAGCGAGGGACAAGATACTATCTTGTAAAAGTTTGGATCAGTGAGATAAATAGACTACTTTGTACCGTGGCCATGAAAACGATATTTGCTATTTTGTCACTTTGTGTTCTGGGCTTTTCAGATGTTGCCGCCAAACCGTGTTGACGGTGGAGAGAAACCTTCCCCTGCCGTCAGACGATGTTGTGATGTCCGGCGTTGCAATGTCAACCGCAGGTGCTGAGGGCAAGAATGCCGTCTGGGATTTCAGCGGTGCAAAGGTTCTTGGCGATAAGCACCATGTCGGCTATTACGGCGAAACATCGGACAGCATTATGCGGATAGAGGACAATGCGGTCTCGTATTTGGCCGTTGTCGGAAACGCCTTATATGTTTACGGGGGGGAAGACAGGTTGAAAAAGCTGGAGTTCAGCCGTCAGGCGATATGCTTGGCGTACCCTTTTGCATACGGCGATTCTTTGCGCGCGCCTTTTGAATGTCACGGCGTCTATTGCGACAACCGGTATGTCAAGGCGGTTGGCGACGTAAAGGCCGTAGCCGACGGTTGGGGACGTCTCGTTTTGCCGGGCGGTGTGGCGTTCGGCGATGCCTTGCGCGTTACGACTACGCGGCGTGCCGACATACGTATGTCGCCCGACTCTTCGGTTCTCGACGGCGTTAAGCCGCTTACTGAAGTGGAAACGCGCCATGACTGGTATGTCGGCGGCAGCCGTTACCCCCTGCTTACGCTCGTCATACGTGCGACGTATGACGGCCCGGCCCGTGTCGCCGGGCGTTCGGCGGCATACTTGATGACAGCCGAAGACAACGCCGCCGTTTATGAAAAGGCCTCGGAAAACATTGAACCCGACGTGGAGGGCGGACGACTTCCCGGCGGCGTTTTGGCCGATTATGACGTGTCGTTTGCCGAAGGCCGTTTGGCTGTGGAATATGAGCTGACGGATGACGCCGACGTGTCCCTTTCGGTATCCGATGTTTTGGCATTATATATAAATATGTGGAAAGCTGCCGCCAATCGGTTGGCGGGCACACTGCCGACATCGTGTGTTCTGATTTGCGCCGCGGCGAATATGTTTTGTCGATAAGTGTCAACGGCAGTGCCGTGGGGGTTAAGTTTAACGTAAAGTGACGGGTATGCGTAAGTTGTTTTTCTTGATGATGTTGTTCACGGCGTGCTTTGCCGACGTTGCGGCCCAGCAAATATAGCGAAATATAACAGGCAAAAAGAAAATGGTTTTATTTTTCTTTTTGCCTGCTTACGTTGTTTTATTCAATTGAAAAGATGATGTGCCCTATATCACTTCTATCTTTATTTTACAGTCTCTTTTACCTTGCAAGATGGAATGGCAGAGCGTGATATTAAATTTCTGTTCTCTCCAAAGGTTTTGCATGGAATAAATGACACTCTGACGGGAGCATTCACAGAGTAAAGGCGTGGTGACATAACCTTTCTTGCATAAGTGGCAGGTACATTCCAAAAAAGTAAGATAATAGACATGACCTTTTTCTGCAACTTCACCTTTTACTCCCGGCAATTCATTTGCCATCTGAAAGAAAACATCCATATCTCCATTGGCATCTTCGTAGAGCTTTCTGTAAATGGAAAGCGTACTACCATTTACACAATTCTTGCCACACTCCGAAAAGAAAGCAGCCCGTTGCTTCGATGAGAGTCGAGCTATGCCATTCTGAAATCCATTAAACCAATCAGATAGTTCCATTTTTTTGAATTCTTGTTATTTTTGTTGCATTTCCTGCATCATGGCCACAAATCCCACTTTGTTGAGGCGGTAGAATATGTCAATCTGTTCAGGGGTATCATTCTCCAGCAACAACAATAATTCTTTGGCAAATTCCAAATAACCAGTGCCGTTTGCCGTTACGATACGATTGTCGGATACGGCTTGTTCGTTCATATAACCAGTCTTATTGGTATAATTGTCTCCTCCCCATAATTGTAGCTGTTGCAAGCCGTTTCCCGTATGTTTAATATCATTCAAGAAACCGTGTTTGGCAAGGAAAGAAGCCGCATTGCAAATAGCTCCTACAATAATTCCTTTCTCTATGGCACGGCGGACAATAGGCACGACTTTATCCGCTTCTTTTTCATCGAGCCAGCCGAAACCTCCAATTAACACCAATGCGGCATAATCATTGGGCATCGTATCAAAAGAATAGTCGGGTAAAGTATGAAAACCACTGCATGAGCGCACAGCATCCAATGTAGGGGCTACGACTTTGTTCATGTATTTGGGATTCTCTTTTATACAGCGTTCGTCACAAGCAATAGCCGATGCCAAGAACACAGGCTCATGGTCGGCATAATTGTTTAACAACAGATATAATACCTCGTTCTTCATATTTATTTTCTTTTAATAGTTTGACATTTACGTTTGGTCATCTCTTCGGCGAAAGCTTGTTCGCCTTGTTCTTTGATATAGCGAATACAAGCGGCACGGTCGGAATTAAACAGGAATGCGAACACCTTGCCTATCCAATTGGAAAACAACTTGCATTCCCTGACATCATGCGGGCATTCTGCACAAGTCTTGAACTTGTTTTCTTGGCAACATGAGCGGATTTTACACCAAGTTGCCTTTTCATTCTGTTTACATCCGGGACATTTTCCTACCAAGAACTTATGGCAGGCTCCGCAATAAAGACCGCAAGCGGCTATGTTTTGCGTGTCAGATACGATAGCTTTCATAAACATCAGATGTTGGAGTGAGAAAATTCGCCATTTATCCAAAAGGTAGCTTCCGTGCCAATGAAATGCAGAAGTACATAATTCGGGTCGCTCGGTCCGCCGGGGAAATGATAAATGAACCAGTCCTGCCACATATCCTTGCGGATGGAATCATCCATGATAATCTCTACCGTGCCACGTAGGGCAACGCCATCCCCGTAATGGTCGTAACAAAGACCAGCCTTGTTGTTTGTCTTAAAATCATTTACTTTTACGGAATCTGCACTTGTCGCCATCCAAACATCATGGAAACCTTCTGCACTTATCTTGGACATTTGCACAGGACGAGGATAACCGTTGGTATCAATGGAAGCAACGGTCACGTTCTCGCATTGGGAAAGTAAATGCGTTGCTTTTTCCGTCAATGTCCGTTCATCGTTCACTTTCCACCGTTTTAGGTGCGGAAAGTGTTGGAGCATTTGTTCTTTCGCTTGTATGGGAGTCAACTTACACTCCGTCTGCACATTCCATTGGTCTAAGAATTGCAGACAGAACTCTATCATCTGGCTCATTGTGAACTCTTGGGTGAACTCTCCGTTTTTGTAGCAATAAGCGCAATAATCCTCGCTACAGCTTCCATCGGCATTAGTTCCTCTGTTCTCATCAGTCAGGGGCATACCGCAACTTTGACAAAATTGTTGTTCCATATATGTTGTCCTATTCAATGCCTGTCAGTCCCTTTACAGGCGGTTATAAAATGCAAGAGCGTGGAACTGCAATGCTACCACGTCTAAGTTGGAGGTCGTAGGAAACCTTTGGCACAGATATGATAATAGCAGCCCACGCTATAGCGTGAGAACCACTATGCCATCTCTTGTACCAAGTCCGAAATTTCCTACGTTTCCAACTTACAAGATAAGCATACCGCTTCTTCTTTTTGTCGTATGTTTCGGAGAGAGTTGCCTCAATCCAATTACAAAGATAGGGGATTTTTTCGGTAATCTCCTATCTTCTAATACTTTTATTTGCTTTTGGAATAGATTTTTGAGTACATCCTATATTTTCAGCTCTTTATCCTGCTTTGCAGGAGTAATCCCCAAACCGTTTCTCCATTCATTTGCTTTCTGCCTGAACCATTGCACAAGTGGTATATCATTTACGCATATGTGGTAGTGTCCTTTCCTGTTCTTGTCCTCTTCAAATGAGAAAGCCGCATTTTCATCACGGAACTTTTGATTAAACTCAGGAGAATAGAAATCACCTTTCAACCTTACTTTCTTCAACTTGCACAACTCTTGGATTACCCTTTCAGAAAATTTCAAGGTGTTTCGGCAGAAGTCAATCAATGGCAACAACTTCTCCACGTAAGGGAAGTACCGCTGTATCTTGTCTATATACTCGTTGAACTTTGTGCGTTCTTCTCTATGTTCAAGTTCCATTGTCTTGATATGCTGCATCAATTCTTCGTTCTGACTTTCAAGCACAGATATACGTTGCTGTAATCCTTCCCTTTCCTCTTTCAACTTATTGCTACCCAAAAGAGAACCGACCTTTGCCATGAGTGCCGTTTTCGCTTCGTTCTTGGCGGCTTCCAGCTTCTCCGACCTGATTCCCTTCCGCACTTCGTCAAGCTGCCGTTCCGCTTGTTTCTGTTCGGTCTGCAACTGCTTTACATTGGCTTCAAGCTCTCCCGTCTGCCGTTTCAGGTCACGGTAGTATTGGGCGGTGGTGGTATGCCGTGCTTCAGAACCACGGACACCACGCTGCAAGCCGTACTTCGCCATCGCTGCGGCGTAGCTGTCGTGGTAGGCGACAAGCCTTTCACGGCTCATGAGGTCATCGGCGCACAGGCGGACAGCGTTGGCTTTCTTGCGGTAGGTGCGTTTGCCCTCCGCCTGCTTCCTCCTTGCTTTCCTGCGCTCTCCCGTCACTATCGGCACGACCGTGGCATGGATGTGCGGCGTGTGCTCGTCCATGTGCAGCACTGCCGATACGGTGTTCTCCTTTCCGAATGTGTGGTGCAGCCATTGCAGGTTGTCATCGCACCATTCGTCCAGTCTGCCCTCGTCCTGCACTCTTATCATGTCCTCGTGC
>CALUGX010000008.1 GCA_944320285.1 uncultured Prevotella sp. | reverse complement strand
GCCATGATGTCTCGCGTGATTGAGACTATGCGGTCAAGCGTAGGCCCGTTGTTGCGGAAGTCATGGCGAAGCTCCGATTTATCCAAGGGGAAGTGTACAACGAGTGCGCCCTTCTCCTTGCGCAGTATGCGCGTGTTGTCATAAGGACGGTATTTTGAGATGTGTTGGAGCACGGGATTGTCTCGTTCCAGTTCGCCGGCCTTGCCCGTGTTGTCTGGCACGTCAGCAAGCACCGGACGGAACGGAGGTATGTAAATGAAGCTGCCGACGGGAGCCTCTGTCATCGGTATTACGTCGCAGCACCCCTCCTTGGTGCGGCTGACATCGAGATTAATCTTGCCGGCCCAGAGCCAAGGATGGTCGGCCCGTGACAGGTTTACGGAATAACTGACGGGCATTCCGGCTGACACCTCATTGCCTTCGGCTGCATCCACCGTGCCGTAATAACGCTGTCGCTCTACGTAGCGCATATTGCGCTTGCCGCGGAACACTGCCGGCGCAAGCCTCAATGTGTCGCCACGACCGTCGGTCAGCATCGGCACGGCACGCACGGCATAGTCGCTGCCTACGCTGTCGCCGTCGGCAAGGGTGAAAGCCAGACTCAGGGTCGTGCTGTCCTGCCACTGCACGGAGACCGAAGGCTGCTGGGCCGAAGCCTTGCCGAAAGCGGCCAATAATAATATGGTAAGAAATATTTTCATAATCGCTTTTTAAATTATCAAGACTTTATATTGCAGACAAGGCTAACGGGCCCGGTAAGCCGCAAAGCATAAGGCAACCGGACTTTTTCAATTCGCGCTTTTCACTTCAGGTAATACACTACCGAGACCGCGAGCTTAGTCGGCATGAAAAGGCTCTTGGTGTCTTCGCCAATCTTGCTGCCGCACACTTCGCACGCATACTTGGAATAATGCGTCAGCCCGTAACCCAGACCTACCACGGCCTCAATGCTCCAACGCTTGCCCGGAAGCATCCAACTGTAACCGTAGACCAAGCCTACGGCTCCGAGGTCGCCCTGAAAGCGATGGTCATCAAGTTCGGGAAAGATGCCGAACGGCAAGTTTACCCCACCGGCATTATAGTGCGAATAAAGGATATTGGCACCGATGAAATGACCCGAATAAGGGGCGCAGAGCCAATAGCGGGCTTCGGGTTGCACAACGATGTGCTTCAATTTCTTGTTGTCGGAAAAAGTAAAAGGATTCCATCCTGCCGAAAAGTCCAAAGTCCACTTCTTCGACAGGCGTGTCTCTATTCCGGCATTAAACGTTGCTGTGGCCAAATACAACACATTGGTCTTGATAGCAGTACGTTGCGCATGGAGCACCGACGAATACATAACGAAAACCAACATTAATACCAAAGCCTTAAAACACCTATTATTATAATACAACATCACAAAATATCTTAATCATTCCAAAGGTAAAGCGACTCTCATTCCAATTTTTCGCTTCAAAAATAAGAATATTTTTATAAAACGCAAAAAATCACCCCCCCCGTTAACAATTATTAGTATTAGATTATAAAAAATTCATATTAATATCTGCAAAGCTCCCATTCATCAGCCCCTCCCTGCCTCCCCAAGGGGCGGGGAAAGGAAGAATGCTTTGTGGTTTTACCTTTTTACTTTTTAGCCCTTTTACTTTTTAAAAGGCAGTTAAAGACAAATGCCTTGTTGGAAAAGTCCAATAAAAAGCGGATAGGCTGATTGCGGACATTCATAAAAATTTAAGAAACTGTTTTGACTTTTTTGTTCGATGTTTTTAGATGTATTATCGAGACGTTTCCGTTTGCTTTTTGAGAAAGTTTAGCGGGCTAAACGCTGAAAAAAGCAAACGGAAACGGCCGGTAAGACGCTAAAAACACGGACAAAGGACGTCGCATAATAAAGAACACGTCTATCCTGCAAAAAATCAAAACAGTTTCTAAGTATCAACAAACCGTTCAGGGCATGAGGCTTTTGCAATATGCGGCAAACGGCAATGCGAAAGACGGCACGTAACCAACATAGAAACACTGCGGCCACAAGCGGCTAAGTGTTCCAGGACGCTGCCAGCCTGTTATTTCCTCGCAGTCACCCCACTTCTTCCCGAACGCTTGTAGCTGCGATAGTCATCCACCGGGATTTCTACCCCCGACTCTGTTAGCTGAACCGCTTTCGGAAGGCGGAACTTCATGTAACGTATGTTGAGCCCACGCTCTATCCATTGGCTCTCGTAATATGTCCGGATTGAAAGTATGCGGCGCGTTTCATCGTCGATTGACGTGTCATGATACAAATCCTCGGTGCTGAACACCAACGGAAGATGGTTGTGTTCCACCATGATGGACGTGTAGGTGAAAAGGAAATTGCTGTCAGTCTTGACGTGTATGATGCCTCCGTCTACAAGGAAGCGGCGGTAACGCTCCATGAAGTACGTGCTCGTAAGACGCTTGCGCACGTTTTTCATCTGCGGGTCACTGAACGTCAGCCATATTTCCTGCACCTCGCCGTCGGCGAAAAAGCGGTCTATGAGTTCGATGTTGGTACGCAGGAAAGCCACATTCTTCAAGCCCTCGGCAAGTGCTTGGGTAGCACCCGACCACATACGCGCACCCTTTATGTCCACTCCGATAAAGTTAACGTCGGGAAACAGACGGGCCAGCCCTACGGCATACTCTCCCCTGCCGCAACCCAGCTCAAGCACGATAGGGTTGGAATTATGGAAATACATATCGCGCCAATGGCCCTTCATCTCGAACGGCACGTTCTCAACCACTGAATACGGATACTCAAAAACATTCTCGTAACGCGCCATATCGGCGAACTTTGCCAGCTTACCCTTACCCACTATTAAATTATATATAATTAAGAATTAAGAGTTAAGAATTAAGAGTTAAGAGTTAAGAGTTAAGAAAATATGCAATGAATGCAAAGCACCGCATAAAGCATATTTCTTAACTCTTAACTCTTAATTCTTAACTTATTCAATTACCACTTTCGTCCATCCATGTACGTCAGGCTCAATGCCATACTGGATGTTACGCAGCTTGTTGTAGAGCTTCGTGCTGATAGGTCCGGGCTTACCGTCCTTGCTGAACACATAGCTCTTGCCGCCCTCAAGGTCGTCAATCTTCGAGATAGGACTTATCACGGCTGCCGTGCCACAAGCACCGGCCTCCTCGAATGTGGCAAGCTCCTCTTCAGGGATTTGGCGGCGTTCAACCTTCATGCCCATATCTTCGGCAAGCTGCATCAGGCTCTTGTTGGTGATGCTCGGCAGTATGCTGGTTGACTTCGGCGTAACGTAAGTGTTGTCCTTGATACCGAAGAAGTTGGCAGCACCGCACTCGTCCATATACTTCTTTTCCTTGGCGTCGAGATAGAACTCACAGGCATATCCGAGGTCATGTGCCTTCTTATTGGCACGGAGAGAAGCGGCATAGTTGCCACCCACCTTATATACACCGGTTCCGAGCGGAGCCGAACGGTCGTACTCGCGGATGATAACATACGGATTGGTAGCGAAACCGCCCTTGAAATACGGCCCTACCGGAGTAACAAATATCATGAAGAGGTATTCAGAAGCCGGATGAACGCCAACCTGTGCCGACATACCAACGAGGAGAGGACGTATATATAAGGTAGCACCGCTCTCGTAAGTCGGGATATAGTCCTGATTGAGGCGCACAACCTTTGTCACCATTTTCTCAAACAACTCCGTAGAGACCTCCGGCATGAGTATTCCACGGCACGTGCTCTGCAGACGCGCGGCGTTCTCATCCATACGGAACACGCGCACCTTGCCGTCCGGACAACGGTAGGCCTTAAGGCCCTCAAAGGCTTCCTGCCCGTAATGCAGACAGGTAGCAGCCATGTGCATCTTGATATATTCGTCGGAGCAAACTTCAATTTCTCCCCACTTACCGTCGCGGTAATAGCAACGTACGTTGTAGTCGGTCGGAATGTAACCGAAAGGCAATTTAGCCCAATCCAGATTTTTCATAATTCGATTTTTAAAGTTATGTTTTGCGTTGCAAAAATAAGAAATATCTTGGAAAGAATTAAGAGTTAAGAGTTAAGAATTAAGAAAATATAGATTGTAGCGCGTTTTCTGTCTTCAATAATGCGACAAACCGTGCATTCTTCCGGTCAAAGAGACTTAGAAACTGTTTTGATTTTTTACAGGATTGACATATTCTTTATTAAGAGACATCCTTTGTCCGTGTTTTTAGCGTCTCGGTAAGACGCTAAAAACACGGACAAAAAAATCAAAACAGTTTCTTAATCTTTCTTCAATACCTCATTGATGTCCTCATCAGCCTTGGCCAGTTTGTCCTTGCAGAGCTTTATCAACTGCTGGGCCTTCTTGAGCTGTTTGCCCAGATTGTCAATGTCGAGTTCATCGCTTTCTACTTTCGACACGATGTCCTCAAGTTGTTTTAACGCTTCTTCGTAAGTCATTGCCATTTAAATTATAAGGTGAAAAATCATGTACCACAAATATCCGGCACATTCAGGAACCGTACCGGTTCTACAGACAGCCATCCATATCACACGATTACCGACTTTGCCTTCCCTTCTCCGAACATTGTCTCTATCGTGTCGCCCTGCTTCAAGTCGGCAGCGGAGCGCACGGCATGGCCGTTGTGCATGGTTATCGAATAGCCACGCTTCAGGATGTGTGCCGGGTCGGCAGCGGCGACACGCTGTGAGAGCAGTTCAAGACGATGGCGTTCGGACATCAACCGGCGGGAAAGTGCCGGCTGAAGGGCTGCCCCTATGGTGTCCAGGCGATTGCCGGCTGCGGCAAGACGGGCGGCAGCCGACGAGCGCAAGCGGGCGGCAAGGCTGTCGAGGCGGGCCTCATGGCGGGTCTTGACGAGAGAGAACAGCACAGTCATACGTTCCGAGACACGCTCAAGACGCAGACGCTCATAATCCATACGGCGGCCCAAGGCTGCTGTCAGGGCTGTACGGGCTGCCTCTATACGGTCGGATGTACGCTTCAGATTGTCTATTAGAAACGCGGCGGCGGCCGTCGGGGTCTTGGCGCGGGTGTGAGCCACCATATCGAGCACGGACTCGTCGCGCTCATGCCCTATACCGGTCACGACAGGCAACGGGAAGTTGGCCACGTTCTCGGAAAGCGCAAGAGAGTCAAAAGCCGACAGGTCACTCGTGGCCCCGCCGCCACGTATTATTACCACGCAATCAAAGGCGTCGAGGTCGGCATTGACCGCATCAAGGGCTGATATTATGCTGGCCTCGGCGCGCGCGCCCTGCATAATGGCAGGGAAGAGCGTCACGCTGAAATCGAAGCCATAAGAGTTTGTAGCCAACTGGTTGCAGAAATCTCCGTAACCGGCTGCCGTGTCTGCCGAAACCACTGCCACGCGGTTGGCGAAAGGCGAAAGGCGCAGCTCCTTGTTGAGGTCGAACACGCCTTCCTCTTTCAGCCGGCGGATTACCTCCTGACGGCGGCGGGCCATGTCGCCGAGGGTGAACGTAGGATCAATGTCGGTGACAATCCACGAGAAGCCATAAGCCTCATGGAACTGTGCATGGACCTGCAACAGCACCTTCATGCCGGGGCGCAGACTTTCGCCCGTGACGCGCTCGAAATGCGGACGCACCAAAGCCCACGCCGACCGCCAACACTTGGCCGAGGCCCGCGCCACGGGCACGGCTCCGTCGTCGTCTTTCTGGACAAGTTCCATATAGCAATGCCCGCCGCGCTCGCGCACTTCGGACAGTTCGGCCTCAACCCAATAATCATCCGGCATACCGAGTTCGATGGTTTCGCGGACGAGTGAGTTTAGCAATAAAAGAGTGAGATGTTGCATGGTTGGGATTTTGGTGAAGACCGGAAAATGACGGACAACAGGAATTTTCTTTTAATTCTTATTTTTTAATATGAATATCCGCAATCAGCCTATCCGCTTTTTATTGGACTTTTCCAACAAGGCATTTGTCTTTTCTCCTCCCCTTGGGGAGGTTGGGAAGGGGCTTCCTTTAACTACTGATGAATGGGAACTTTGCGGACATTCATGTTTTTTAATTCATGGTTTCCTTCCACCGCAGCCTTCCAGAAGTCGGGAATACCGTAACCGTTGATATTGTCGGGCGTGGCGTAGTTTGATGCACAGCGGCGCACAAGCGCGATGATGTCACGTGCCGTAGCGTCGGGCAGAGCCTGCCAGAGACACGCCACCATGCCGGCCACCAACGGAGCCGAGAACGACGTACCAACGTCGCGAATTATAGTGCCGCGCCCGGTGATGACAGCCGTCGGACTGCCCAATGCCATGACGTCGGGCTTCACGCGGCCGTCAGCCGTAGGGCCGATGCTGCTGAAAGCGGCGTTGCGCCGGTCGGGCGTCACCGCGCCTACGGTTATTATCTCGTCGGCGTCAGCCGGCACGTTGATTTTCTTCCACGAAGCCATACCGTCGTTGCCTGCACTGCAAACGAGCACTATCCCTTTTGCGGCGAGCATCGAGGCCGTGCGCGAAATCAATGCGGTGCGCCCGTCGAGCTGACTTAATTTGTAGTTGGCCGAGGGTTCGTCGAAGGCATGAAAGCCGAGCGAACTGCTGATGATGTCCACCCCCGCGCTGTCAGCGAACTCGGCGGCGGAGGCCCAATAGTCCTCCTCCACGGGATATTCTGACGTGCTGTCCTCGCAGCGTAGCAGCCAGAACGAGGCGTCGGGCGCAGTGCCCACGAACACTCCGGGGCGGTTGACACCTATTACTGACAGCACCTTGGTGCCGTGTTCCATCTCCTTGAACACGTCGGTTGATGGCGGCTCCACAAAGTCGCGGCTGCCGATGACGTTGATTTCCTTCATACAGGGTATGCAGTCGGAGTTCATAAATCCGCCGTCGAGCACGGCTATCACCTTGTCACGCCCCGTGTAGCCGCGGCGGTGGAGCATCTGCCCGCCAAGCATGGCCACCTGTTCGTAAGTCACTCCGTAATGCGTCCGGCGTATGGAGTCCCACCGGTTGAAGTCCGTGTGGAAACGCGCCCTCGATTGCGATACGTTAACAGAGTCGGGCGAGGTCCACACCCGGCGCACGCCTTTGACGCAGGCAAGGGCCGCCACGCTGTCAACGAGTTGCGGATTGGTGGTACGCACGATGGCGGTGTTGTTCCATTTGCTCACTCCCACCACGCTCACCCCCTTCTGACGTATGGCCTTGAGGTAAGCGGGATTCACGGGAAGGTCGGTAGAGTCAAGCTCAAGATGCTGCCTGCGCCTACGCTCTATGGCCTTCGCCGAGAGGTAACGGGCCGGCCTTGACAGACTGAACGGCGTGCCGCGCTTGTCGGCCAAAGTTACACGGTAGATATAAGTCTTGTCGCCGGGATACTTCACTTTACGCTCCTGCACCGCAGGACTCGCTCCGATAGCAAGCGCAAATGCGAGCAGAAGGAATATCGACACCAGTAATTTCATTTAATTGATAACAGAATTTCATGCAAAGATAGTGCAAATCGGGCGCAATGCAAAATAAATACGAGTGAAACGAAATTTTATTTAATGAATGCCCGCAAAGCAGCCATTGTTCAGGAGTTCAGGAGTTAAGAAGTTAAGGAGTTAACCCGTTGCGGAATTATTTTGAAGAGGTACGGTGATTGTTACAGTTTTAAACGGTGTCCTTTCGGTCTGCAAAACATGGCCTTTTGTCTTTTGATAGGCATCCTTTTACGCGGCAAAAGGATGCCTATTGCAAACCAACCGAAAGCGCGTGAAAACCGTAAATAAAAGCCGTTAAAATGTAACAAACCGTAAGCGGCTGTCACGATGAGAGCAAATAATTCCGCCAACGGGTGGAGTTAAGGAGTTAAAGACATTTGCCTTGTCTGTTTATAACCGGCTAACGGTAGCAGGGCTGTTGCTGATATTCATTAAAACATTTCTGTTTATGACGCAAAATCATTAACTTTGCATCTGGTAAGCACATAACTTTTAAACAAAAACATCATGATTCCGAAAGAAATACGCAACACCAAACTGGCGCAAAAGATGATTAAAAACCTCGAAAGACGCAATTACGAGGCTTACTATTGCCCAACGGCCGCCGAAGCCGTAGAGAAGGTTTCGGCCATTATCCCTGACGGCAGCAGCGTTACTTGGGGCGGCTCGATGACGATACGTGACATGGGGCTGACGGCCAAGCTGCACGGGCGCGACCTGAAAATAATGGACCGCGACGAGGCCAAAGACCGCGACGAGGCGCAGCAGATATACCGCGAGGCGTTCTCGGCAGATTATTATCTGACGAGTGCAAACGCCATAAGCGAGGACGGCGTGATAGTAAACATCGACGGCAACGGCAACCGCGTGGCGGCAATAACGTTCGGCCCCAAGCGCGTGATATTAGTGATAGGCCTCAACAAAGTGGCGCAAGACACAACGGCGGCCATTGCCCGCGCACGCTCAACGGCAAGTCCTATCAACGCCGCGCGCTTCGACATCAAGACTCCTTGCCAAGTTGACGGCACGTGCCACAACTGCAACTCGCCCGAAAGCATCTGCAATTACATCAGCATAATGCGCAATTCACACCCTGCACGTAGGCACGTTGTGGTGCTGGTGGGCGAAGATCTGGGGTATTGACATCCTCTAACTACTTTAACTACTGAATAACAATGATTGTCTGCATAGCCGAAAAACCGAGCGTGGCGCGCGACATAGCGCGGATATTGGGAGCAACTGCCTCCCACAACGGATACATCGAAGGCAACGGCTACCAAGTGACATGGACTTTCGGGCACCTGTGTACGCTGAAAGAACCAGACGACTACACACCGCTGTGGAAGCGGTGGTGTCTCAGCGCACTGCCGATGATTCCGGCGCGCTTCGGCATCAAGCTCATCGACGATGACGGGATACGCAAGCAGTTCGCCGTAATCGAAAGCCTCATGCAGGCCGCCGACGGCATAATAAACTGCGGCGACGCCGGTCAGGAGGGCGAACTGATACAGCGGTGGGTGATGCAAAAGGCGCAGGCCAAGTGCCCCGTGAAGCGACTGTGGATCTCGTCGATGACTGACGAGGCCATACGCGAGGGCTTCCGCACGCTGAAAGACCAACATGAGTACCAGCCGCTCTACCTTGCCGGGCTTAGCCGGGCCATAGGCGACTGGCTGTTGGGCATGAACGCCACGCGCCTGTACACCCTGAAATACGGACAGGACCGCCAGGTGCTCTCCATCGGTCGCGTGCAGACGCCCACTCTCGCGCTGATAGTGAACAGGCAGAAAGAGATAGACAACTTCAAGCCGGAACCTTACTGGGTGCTCTCCACGGTTTACCGCGACACACTGTTCATAGCAACCAAGGGCAAGTTTACGAGCAAGGAAGAGGGCGAGCAGTCGTTCGCCAAGATAGCCGACAAGCCGTTCACCGTAACCGACGTGCAGAAAAAGGCGGGCCGCGAAGCCCCGCCGCACCTCTACGACCTGACATCACTACAGGTAGACTGCAACAAAAAATTCTCAATGAGCGCCGAAACCACGCTAAATGTGATACAGGCCCTTTACGAAAAAAAGCTCACCACATACCCCCGCGTGGACACGCAATATCTGAGCGACGACATCTACCCAAAATGCCAGGCTACCCTGCGGGGACTGCGCGGCTATGAACAGTTAGCCTTGCCGTTGCTGTCAAAACCGTTGATAAAGAGCAAAAAGGTATTCGACTCATCAAAAGTCACCGACCACCATGCCATCATTCCAACAGGCGTTCCTGCCCAAAGCCTCACAGACTTGGAGCAACACGTCTACGACCTCGTGGCCCTCCGCTTCATCAGCGTGTTCTATCCCGACTGCAAATTCTCAACCACGGCGGTGACGGGAATGGTTGACGACGTGGAGTTCAAGGTTACCGGCAAGCAGATAACCGACCCCGGATGGCGCGTTGTGTACGGAAAAGACGCACAGACAGCCGACACCGACGCTGCCAAACAGCAGGACGAAGAGCGCACTTTGCCGGCATTCAGCAAGGGAGAGAGCGGCCCTCACACGCCGACGCTAACCGAGAAGTGGACCACTCCACCCAAATACTATACCGAGGCGACGCTGCTAAGGGCTATGGAGACGGCCGGCAAATTCGTTGAAGACGAGGAACTGCGCGCCGCCCTGAAAGAGAACGGCATCGGAAGACCGTCGTCGAGGGCTAATATCATAGAGACATTGTTCAAACGCAGGTATATACGGCGCGAACGGAAGAACATCGTGGCCACGCCTACGGGCATGGAACTTATCGACACAATAAAGGAGGAACTGCTCAAAAGCTGCGAACTGACGGGCATATGGGAAAAGAAACTACGCGACATAGAACACAAAAAATATGACGCCGGGCAGTTTATCAACGAGCTGAAACAGCAAATCACGACCATCGTCAACGACGTGCTGGCCGACAACAGCAACCGCCACGTGACCATAACGACCGACGAAGACCTGAAGAAAAAAGCCAAAAAGAGAACCGACACGCCGAGAAAGAAAACACCGAAGACAGACAAACCGGCCGCGGCAAAACAGAACACACCGGCACAAACGCTGTCTGCCGATGACTCGATTATAGGCACGGCGTGCCCGGCTTGCGGCAAAGGACACATTATTAAAGGTAAAACGGCCTACGGGTGCGACCGCTGGCGCGAGGGATGCACATTCCGTCTGCCGTTCAAGCAATAAAAACCGGAAAAACAAGTTATTAAGAGTAGTAAGGATGTTAGGGGCAAGGAGCAAAAATAAAGCATCCGCCACTTGGTCATACGGCATTTTCATATCCTTCAGCCTGGCATCTTTTATTAATTTTCAACTCTTAATCCTTAATTGACAAAGGCATGAACATGAAGCTCTCTGCATATCTAATAAT
Organism: uncultured Prevotella sp.; assembly: GCA_944320285.1. GTDB lineage: Bacteria > Bacteroidota > Bacteroidia > Bacteroidales > Bacteroidaceae > Prevotella. The sequence goes on along the minus strand of CALUGX010000008.1, from coordinate 36,021 downwards.
AGGTGTAGTGGCCGTTCTCACCGCCTCGTGCGGTGCCGACCACTTCATGAAAAAGGGCGAAAAGTTCCTCGCCATAGGCGAATATTACGACGCAGCGGAGGAGTTCAAGGTGGCATATAACAAGACGCCGGCGAAGGAAAGGGCCAAGCGCGGACAACGCGCGGCCAAGCTCGCCTACTGCTACGACCGCATAAACTCCAACGCAAAAGCTATGGCCGCCTACCGCAACGTGATAAGATACGAACAAGACAGCATCGACACCCACCTTGCCTTGGCGCGGACGCTTATGAAAGCGGCGAGCTACAAGGAGGCGGCAAAGGAATTCCAATTAGTCTTAGACACCCTGCCCGACAACGAGATAGCCAAGGCCGGACTGCTGTCTGCACAGACTGCACAGGCCGAAAAGGAAGCCGGCTCACGATATACGGTGAAGAGAATGGATCTGTTTAACTCTCGCCGGGCCGACTACTCACCGATGCTTTTCGGCGATGAATACGACCAGTTGTATTTCACTTCCACCCGTAACGAGGCGCAAGGCGATGAACTTAGCGGCATAACGGGCACAAAACCGGGTGACATATTCTTCTCGCAAAAGGATGAGAACGGCAAATGGCAGCGCCCCGAATCTATCGAGTCAGGGCTTAACAGCGAGTATGACGAGGGCGCTTGCTGCTTCACTCCGGATCAAAGAGAAATGTACCTGACGCAATGCAGTACCGACCCAAGCTATCCAAGGTTTGCAACCATCGTTACATCGGCACGTTCCGACGCCGCCTGGGGCAAACCCCAACCGCTCGAAATAACACGCGACACACTATCAAGTTACGCCCATCCGGCAATATCTCCCGACGGCGAATGGCTCTACTTCACGTCGGATATGCCGGGAGGAAAGGGCGGTCTCGACATCTGGCGTATCCGCCTGACTGCCGCAGGACTTGGAGGTGTGGAGAACTTGGGCGAGCCTATCAACACGCCCGGCGACGAGATGTTCCCCACATTCAGACCTAACGGCGACTTGTATTTCTCGTCAAACGGACATAAAGGACTGGGCGGACTTGACATTTACATAGCAACGGCAGACCCGAAGACGAAGCGTTACGTGCTGGAACATCCCGGATACCCGCTCAATTCACAGGGAGACGACTTCGGGATGACGTTTGAAGGCCCACACAACCGCGGTTTCTTCTCGTCGAACAGGGGCGACGCACGCGGATATGACCATATCTACAGCTTCGAGAAACCTGAAATAATACAGACCGTTAAGGGCTGGGTTTACGAGATGGAAGGTTACGAGCTGCCCGAAGCCCAGGTGTATATGGTTGGCAGCGACGGCACCAACCTGAAGCTAAGCGTCAAGATGGACGGCTCGTTTACGCAGGTAATCCGGCCCGGAGTCGATTACATAATGCTGGCTACGTGCAAAGGTTTCCTGAACCATAAGGAGGAGCTTCGCGTTGAGCCCGTTGAGGAGTCAGAGGAATATGTACTGCAATTCCCGCTGGCGTCGATAAAAGTTCCGGTGCTGATTGACAACATATTCTATGACTTCGACAAGTACACGCTGCGCCCGGAATCGAAGACCGCACTCGACGAGCTCGTGAAACTGCTCGAAGAAAACCCCAACGTAACAATCGAGTTAAGTGCCCACTGCGACTACAAGGGCAGCGAGGAATATAACAAAGTGCTGTCACAGCGCAGGGCTGAGACGGTGGTTAACTACCTGATAGAGCACGGAATAGCCAAAGACAGACTCTCGCCCGTAGGCTACGGAAAGGAGAAACCGAAGACAATACGCAAGAAGCTGACCGAGAAATACCCGTGGCTGAAGGAAGGCGACGTGCTGACCGAAGAGTTCATAAAGAAACTGACACCCCAGCAACAGGAAATATGCAACCAGCTGAACAGGCGCACCGAGTTCATCGTGCTGCGCATAACATACGGTATGTTCGACGAACACGGCAACCTGAAGAACCCGCCGAAACCGCAGGAAACTACAACCGGAGGCGGCAACGAGGAAGAAATGTATTTCGATTTTGAATAAACATCCTCAACAAGGATAACTGACGCTTTCTAAAAGGGGTTCATCCGCAGTTCAGGTGTATGCCTTTTAATTATAATCAAAATCGTATCATCGAGTTTTCTTCTTAAAAGAAAAAATATCAATACATTATCCATAAATAAACAAGTCGTTATATGAAATGCAATTTCATTAGCCTGATTTGAACAAATATCATGTGTGATGCATTGATTATCAAGCGATTACGAATTGCATTATTTGTGTAAAAGACTGAATGTCAAGCATTTAGCACTATACACCTAAACTGCGGATGAACCTAAAAGGTGCCCTTTCACGCTGCGAAAGGGCACCTTTTACGTTGTGATTAGTATCCTTTTGGAATGTAAAAGGATACTAATTGGAAAGTCGCTGATTATCAGGATACAACAAGAAAAGCATTTTTCATGTTTTAAAAGAATAACTGCAAAATTATTTGTAACTTTGCATCTCACAAACACGACAACAAAATATGACGTTGCCAGAGGATTTTATCAGCCGGACGCGGGCCTTCATGAACGACGGTCTGTGGCAGCAGTTGCGGCAAGGGCTTGACGGCGAAGCACCCGTAAGCATCAGGCTCAACCCCATGAAATGCCGCCCCGACGGAGTGGAAGTCATAGGGTGCGACGGTGGCGTGGCGTGGTGTGCCGAAGGGCGTTACCTCGCCGTGCGGCCTAACTTCACGTTCGACCCCATGCTCCATGCCGGGCTGTACTATGTGCAGGAGGCGTCGTCTATGTTTCTCGACACCGCTCTGCGCCGACACGCCGGCAGCCGACCTGTCACTATGCTCGACCTCTGCGCCGCACCGGGCGGCAAGTCGGGCGTGGCAAGAGCTGCCCTGCCCGAAGGTTCGCTCCTTGTGAGCAACGAACCGGTGCGTGCCCGCGCTCAAGTGCTGGCCGAGAACATGGCTAAGCTGGGGCATGAGGATGTCATCGTGACCAACAACTATGCCGTAGACATAAGCCGCAGCGGACTGACGTTTGACATAGTGCTGGCCGACGTACCGTGTTCGGGCGAGGGAATGTTCCGCAAAGACCCCGGAGCCGTTGGCGAATGGAGCTTGCAGAACGTCGATAAGTGCTGGCGGTTGCAGCGCAGCATCGTGGCCGACATATGGCCTTGCCTGCGCCCCGGAGGACTGTTCGTCTACTCTACCTGCACGTTCAACACCGAAGAAAACGAGGAGAACGTCCGCTACATCTGCGATGAGCTTGGGGCTGACGTGCTCAGCGTCGACACCAGTGGCGACTGGCACATCACGGGTTCGCTGCTGGCGGGCTTCAGCGCGCCCGTCTACCGCTTTCTGCCCGGCGTGTCGCGAGGCGAAGGGCTGTTCCTTGCCGTAATGCGTAAGCACGGCGAACATGACGATAACGCGGCACCGGCAAAGCCAAAGAAACAAGGGAAAGAGCGGCACGGCGGCAGGAAAGGCGGCGACACAAGCCTTGACACGACGTGGCTGAAACAGTCCGACAGGTTTGACATAACCACGCTCAACGGCGCACTCACGGCCATACCGAAGGCATGGCGCAGTGCGTATGACACGGCGGCGCGGCGGCTCAACGTGCTGTCTGCAGGCGTAAAGCTCGGCGAAGTGAAAGGCAAGGACATCGTTCCGTCGCAAACGTTGGCCTTGTCAAGGGCATTCGACGGCGCGGCATTCCCCTCCGTTGAGCTTGACTATGCCGAGGCAATAGCCTACTTGCGCAAGGAGGCGGTGGCGTTGCCCGCCGGCACTCCGCGCGGATACGTCACCGTAAGATACAAGGGCGTGCCGCTCGGCTTCGAGAAGAACATCGGCAACCGTGCCAACAACCTCTACCCTGCCGAGTGGAAAATAAAAAGCACCCACACGCCGGAGGACAACAACGAAGTGTTAAGGCCGGGAAATTAAGAGTTAAGGATTAAGAATTTAGAAAATATGCACTGCCATATCATCTCAATCTTGCTTACTCATACCATTCAACGGCGTAGCCTATCGGCCTCATCAGCCCTATCAACCCAATAAAATAAACCAAAAACAACCCAATGAAACAATATCTTGACCTGCTCAACCGCATAATGACCGAGGGCGTGAAGAAGCACGACCGCACGGGAACGGGCACAATCAGCATCTTCGGCAACCAGATGCGGTTCAACCTTGACGACGGTTTTCCGCTGCTTACAACCAAGAAGCTGCACCTGAGGTCTATCATCTACGAACTGCTGTGGTTCCTGCGCGGCGACACGAACGTGAAGTACTTGCAAGAGCATGGTGTCAGCATCTGGAACGAATGGGCCGGGCCTGACGGCGAACTCGGTCCCGTCTACGGCCACCAGTGGCGTTCGTGGCCTGACTACAGCGGCGGGCACATCGACCAGATACGCAACGTCGTTGAACAGATACGCCACAACCCCGACTCGCGCCGCATGGTAGTCAGCGCCTGGAACGTGGCCGAAATAGAGCAGATGCACCTGCCGCCGTGCCACTGCCTGTTCCAGTTTTACGTGGCAGACGGCCGCCTCAGCCTGCAGCTTTACCAGCGCAGCGCCGACACTTTCCTCGGTGTGCCGTTCAACATCGCGTCTTACGCACTGCTGCTGATGATGGTCGCACAGGTGACCGGGCTGAAGCCGGGCGAAGGCGTAGCGACTCCGGCCGACACACAGCTGTACCGTGACCACTTGGAACAGGTGAAATTGCAACTCTCGCGCACACCGCGCCCGCTGCCGACGATGACCATCAATCCTGACGTCAAGGACATTTTTGACTTTAAGTTCGAGGACTTCAAACTTGAAAACTACGATCCTTGGCCGCACATCAAGGCCGAGGTGAGCGTGTGATAATTAAGAATTAAGAGTTAAGAATTAAGAAAATATGCTTTGTTGGTAGCTTTCTTAATTCTTAACTCTTAATTTTTAACACCGTTCACTCTTAATCCTTAACTCCAAAAATGATAAAAACATACGACTATGCAAATATCTCTCATCGCCGCAGTGGCGCGCAACCGCGCCATAGGCAGGGACAATAAGCTGATTTACTGGTTGCCCGATGACATGAAAAGGTTTAAAGCACTGACAACGGGACACACCATAATAATGGGGCGGCGCACGTTTGAGTCGCTGCCGAAAGGCGCGTTGCCCAACCGCCGCAACATCGTGTTGAGCCGCACCGTGAGCGAATTTCCGGGCTGCGATGCCTACTCCTCTCTTGAGGAAGCCATCGCCCACTGTGCCGAAGACGAGGACATATACATCATCGGGGGAGAAGAGGTGTACCGGCAGGCCATAGACAAGGCCGACCGCCTTTGCCTTACCGAGGTTGACGACACTCCCGACGTGGCCGATGCGTTCTTCCCCGACTATTCGGGTTGGCGCGAAACAATCCGCGAACGGCACGCAAAGGACGAGCGTCACGCCTTCAACTTCGACTTCGTTGACTACGAAAAATAAACAGAAAAGCCGAGTGCAGGATGTAATCCGGCACTCGGCTTTTCTGTTGTTAGCCTTGTCTTATTTGTTTGAGAACAGCCTTGCCACACGTTCCTTGAGATCTCCTTTGCCGTAACCCGCCCACTTCTCGATGAACGTTCCTTGCGGAGTGAGCAGCACAAAGAGCGGTATGGCGTATATGTCGAACTTCGCCGCAAGGCCGCTACGTCCTTTACGCTCGTTCAGGTTGTTGCCTGTCACGCCATAAACGTCAGTCGCCTCGCGCCACATCTTGTCGTTATCGAGCGACAGACTGATAACCGCCACGGAGTCCTTGTACGTCTCCGCCACTTCCTTCATCTCCGGAATAGCCATCTTACAAGCGCCGCAGCCATAGCTCCAGAAGTCCATCAAGACGTATTTTCCCCTGAAATCAGACAGGTGGTGGACGTTTCCGTCAATGTCATACAGTTCGCAATCCTCGATAACATCACCCGCCCTGGCCTGTACGGGAGGGTAAATCACCGCTCCGGCCTCCCTCCCATACGGTGTGTTACGCCACTTTTCAGGCAACGTGTCGTAAAGTTCCTTGACACAGTTCTTCACGTCTTCACGCTCCGAACGCTTCGCCATATAGGCATTATTGAGTAAATTCAACATCCATTGCTCGCTAACCTGAATGTCGGCCATTGCCTTGCTTTCACGTAAGACGATTTCTTCATTCACCTTTTTGCTTGCCTTTTTCAGGCTGTCGCGCTGCGCCTTGAGCATCGATTTCTCGTCTTTTGCCAGTCCTTTGGCCTTCAGCTGCGCCTTGACGGAGTCCTCCTGCTGGTAAATCCGCTGCACTTCGCGCCACAAGTCACGCACGGGGTCGATGAGTTTTTGCAGCTCAAGCTGTTCGGGAACGTCACTTTCAACGTTCCAAGTGTAAACGAACATATCGTCGGAAGTTATCTTCACGTGGCTGCCTGGGCGCACATAAACCCTCAGGCACATACTGCCGGTATCACCATACTGCGTCACCAACGACAGATTATCAGTACCGTTGCCGATTGTTTCGCTCTCAAAGCGGAATTTGCCGGCCCGCAACGTATCCTTCGCAACGAGCTTTCCCATATTCCCTTCGTCACGGAACAGCAGGACAACCGTACCCTTCGGAGCCTCGCCTACGCTCCCCTCGATAACAAAACGGTCTTGTGCTTGCGCCGCAACAGCTGCAAACGCAAGCACAAGGCATGATAAAAGCCTATGCCTCATAAATGTTATGAATTACCCGTTAATGACGTTTCATTCTGCCGGAATGTCCGTGTCATCCACCGGTATGTCAACTATCGGGAGCTGACGGCTGAACGCAGAGTTGAACGAAATTATCGTCTCGCTGCGCGAAAGGCCGAGAGGCTGCAGGCGGTCGTGGATGATGTTGAGCAGATGATGGTTGTTCAAGGCGTAAATCTTGATAAACATATCATAATCGCCGGTGGTGTAATGGCATTCAACCACTTCCGGGATTTTTTTCAACTCGTCAACAACCTCATCGAATTTCTCAGGGTTTTTCAGATTAAGACCCATATAGGCACACGTTTCGTAGCCTATTTTTTCAGGGTCGATGATGAACTTTGAGCCTTTCAACACACCGAGGTTGTTGAGCTTCTGTATACGCTGGTGGATAGCTGCGCCGCTTACATTGCACGAGCGGGCTACCTCAAGAAACGGTATGCGGGCGTCTTCCGCAATGAGCTTGAGAATCTTCTTGTCTAACGAATCTAAACTGTGATGTGCCATTGTATGTTGAGATATTTACTTTAATGAAAATTTTTACTTTGCGCAAAGATACGATAAATTTATCACTTCCGCAACAAATCGTAAGTAAAATTTCAACAAAAGACTATAGATTAAAACTTTGTAAAGGAATGAGAATTTATTTACCGCCCTTTTGCACGGCTGAATAATTGACGCGCAAAGCCCCTGCGCGCCTCAATGCCTGGCGCACATCGGAGATTATCCCCATCTCCGTGCCACGGTCAGCCTTTACCGAAACGCTCATCATCTGGGCGTCTTCAGGCGACATACGGTTGCGTTCAGCGGCCACGTAATCTGTCACTTCGGCCATGTCTGCAAACTTGTCATTGACCTGCACGCGCGTTCCGCCGCCCACAACACGGCTCATCTCGTCGGTGGGTTTACCTATATATATGTGTGTGACGGCCGACTTCTTGACAAGTCGGGTAAGTTCAGTGCCTTCGGGCACACGGTATTTCACCTTCAGCGTCACTTGGCGCATATGCGTAACGGTGATAAAGAAGAAGAGCACGGTGAAGATTAGGTCGGGCAAGGCTGCCGTGTTAAGCTGCGGCACCTCGCGCCGTGTGCGGCGAAAGAAGCTCATCGCGCACCTCCTTCCCGGCCACCGAGGATGGTTTCGGTAATGCGTTGCGGATAAACCGAACGCACGGCTTCACGCTGTTCCGGCGTGCAAAGGACGTAAGCCTTGCCGTAAACGCGCTTTGAGTAACTGTCGCGCAGAAGGCGGTAAGCAGCCACTATCTCGTTTTGCACATTGAAATACGCATCATACGAGGCACTGCGGGCCACATCGAGCATTATCATACGGCGGCGGGCAGAGCCATCATTACCTACGAAAGCGACGACACGGGAACGCAACCGGCTGACATCCAAAGCCTCGCCGTCAGCCAGCAGGCGGCTTTCCGGTGTGATTTCAAGTTGCAGGACGTTGCTCCGCGAGACGTCAGTCACTTGCTCCGTGGCGTCGTCAGCCGGCGGAAGCATACGTTGCAGCCCCTTGTCAACGTCCATAGACGTCATGACAAGGAAAAACACCAGCAAGATGAACGATATGTCAGCCGTAGACGTGGTGTTAAGCTGTGGCACGGTGCGCTTTTCGCGACGTAAAATCATTGTATATAATACCCGCCCCGACCATACGCGGGGATTAGGTTATTTGTTTATTTTATCTTCCTGTTATACCCCGACACGCCGAAAGCCACGCCGCACACAGCGACTACAAGCAGCACAATCGAGGTGTTTATGAACATATCCGTGGCCTTCAGCCAGAACACATCGGCGTATTCAACGCCGTTGACGAGCACCGGTTCAGACGAACCAAGGGCGAAAGTAACAACCAGACTGGCGGCCAGCAGGACGGCCACGGCCCAGGTAATCTTAGCGGCGGGCACATTGTTGACAACGGCTGCGGCCCTGTCACGGCGCCTGAAACTGATGCACGCCGCCACGACCACGAGCACCACGGCCACGACCACGAGCACATAGATGAACACGAGCACGACATCGGTGAGCACGGGGGCATTGAACTGCGGATTGTCGGCATACGGCTCATCGTAACCGATGATGAAAAACGCACCGAACACCGCCACTGCCAACGCCACTAAGACATATAGCACGCGCGTTGACACCTGTTCGGCGTCGAGCGTCTTGATGCCGTGTAATGTGAGGCGCATCATCTCGTCAACTTGTATTTCATGATTATGTCGAGCAACGTTATCGCCGACTCTTCCATCTGGCTGGTAAGATGCTCGATTTTTGAGAGGATATAATTGTAAAACACTTGCAGTATCAAGGCGGCTATGAGACCGAAAATTGTGGTAATCAAAGCTACTTTCATGCCCGCCGCAACAATCGCCGGACTGATGTCGCCGGCCTGTTGTATCTGCTCAAAAGCCATCACCATACCAATCACCGTACCGAGGAACCCCAGCGACGGGGCCATAGCGATGAACAGCGTAATCCACGAACAGCCCTTCTCAAGATTGGCCGCCTGCACCGTGCCGTAAGACGTTATGCTGCGCTCGATGTCGTCAATACCTTCATCGATGCGCATCAGGCCTTGGTAACAAATCGAAGCCACGGGGCCGCGAGTGTCGCGACAGACGGCCTTGGCCCCCTCCACGTCACCCTGCATCACCTGAGCCTCAAGGTCAGCCATGAGCTTCTTGGCGTTGATTTCAGACAAAGTGAGATAAATCACGCGCTCTATGCAGAACGCCAAACCCAGCACTAAGGCAAGGGCCACGAACGACATGAAGCCCGCGCTACCCTCGATGTACTTGGTCTTCAGCATCTTATGGAAGCCCACACTTTCCACTGGGGTGGCCACAGAGTCCGTGGCTGCGCCTATGTCAAGGCCGAGCGTGTCGTCCATCAGGGCCGCGGCAGCCGAGTCAACCGACGCTTCCGCCGCCGGCACGCCGCTACTTACGGCGTCCTGTGCAGGCGCGACATGGCTGTGAGTAAAAGCAAGGAGCATGATTATTGCAATCTTTGCAATGAAGTTGTCCATATCCTAAAGGATTAAAAAAGGTGTCGCGGAAAGAGGGGGATTCGAACCCCCGTGGCACTTTTGGCGCCTACACGCTTTCCAGGCGTGCCTCTTAAGCCACTCGAGCATCTTTCCCTGTCGCCGCGCGTGGCGGCGGCTTACGGTCTGCAAAATTATCTTTTTTCCACCTATTTCAAGCATAAAATCACATATTTTTTATCTTCAAAGTGCATTTTTTAGCATTTTCGCACTATAAGAAAACAGCTGTTTCAAGCCATGTCTGAAATAAGGTTTGCAACAAGCTGATAATCAGGACGTTTCCAAAAGGGCACCTTTTACCGCCTAAAAGGTGCCCTTTTACAAGGCAAAAGGATACCTTTTACACTGCCATTAGGCATAACCCGGAATTCATCCGCAAATCTGCCGGATGGGAACAAACTACAAAAGGGCGTCTCCAAGGCCGTTATCATAATACACACCTATCCAAATTATAATGCGAATGAGCCCAACCCTACAAAATGCCGGGCACCCGCCTCTTGGACAGACGATTTTAACCTGTGCGCAAAATAAACATCTACGCAAATCGTTATTTTACCGAAAAACATTTAACTTTGCTCAAAAATATTCACCGCATACACGGCTAACCGTTACCTTAAACTGCAAGAGATGATAAAATCATTACAATCCTTACGTTTCATCTTCGTGCTAATGGTGTTCTTTTCCCATTTTACGTGGGGCGGAGCGCCATACTTCAGTTTTGGCGGAGAATGCGGAGTGTCTTTCTTTTTCATGTTGAGCGGTTTCGTGTTGTCAATAGGTTACGGCGAAAAAATAGACAACCACTGTTTCTCGTTGAAACAATTTCTAATAAGGCAGCTTTCCAAATTTTACCCGTTACATCTTCTTTTGTTATCCGCATTCATAGCACTCGATGTTATCCGCGGTTACGGTGCCGATGTGACAAAATTGCTCTTGGACATTTTCTTACTTCAAAGTTGGGTGCCGGACAACGGATATAACTTTGCTTACAACGGCGTTGCATGGTTCTTGTCTGATGTGATATTCTTTTACGTTTTATTCCCCACACTTTACAGGGCCATAGTGCACGCCACGGCAAAGAAATCAGTCACCATATCAGCAGTTGCCGCCGGAATATATGCCGCGGTGATATACATCGTGCCGCCAGACTTGGTTAACACCTTGGTTTATGTTTTTCCACCTATGCGAATGATAGATTTCATAATCGGGATAATCATTTACAGGCTGTATGTTTCACCTGCGACAAATACATTCAGACGCTGGACGAACGGCAGGCACAGCCTTGCCAAAGCGACGTTTATCGAATTAATCGCCGTCGTAATCGTCGTGTCAGCTTACATCGTGCACGGACATACGCCGGCAAAGATAAACACGACTGTGGTGTTCATACCCGTACTTCCGACCGTAATATACCTGTTTGCAGTAACAGACTCGTCTAACGGCCTTGTCACCAGGCTGCTCCATAGCAAAATAGGAGTAGGGGGGGGTAAATTGAGCCTTGAATTTTACCTGACACACACGCTCGTAATAAGTTTGGGTATATACGTTTTAAGTAAGGTAAACATCAATTTAGGATATGCCTTAACTGCCGGATTGTGCATAACTGCCACGTTAGCCGTATCGGTTTTGCTAAAAAAATATTTCGCAGACAAATTATACTTCACATTAAGAAAAAACGTTATAAATACATGAATAAAATCATCGACCTGCCAAAAATCATCGACCCGCGCGGCAACCTCACCGTGGCCGAAGGACTGCGCAACGTGCCTTTCAACGTGAAAAGAGTCTATTGGGTCTACGACGTGCCGGGCGGCGAAAGCCGCGGAGGGCACTCACACAAGGAATGCAAGGAGTTTATCATCGCCGTGAGCGGCAGTTTCCACGTGACACTCGACGACGGGACTACGAAGAATACCTATCTGCTGAACCACCCTTACCAGGGACTTCTGGTTGACACGGACACATGGCGCACGCTCGACGACTTTTCATCGGGCGCGGTGTGCCTCGTCCTCGCATCTGAATTTTACGATGAGAGCGACTACATCCGCGAGTACGGTGAGTTTTTAGATTACGTCGGCAGCCGCAGCGACAGTCAGGGCCGATAGCCCCGCATGAAGCCGTCATAGTCTATCTGCCCCATTATCATGCGCTTGCGCCGTGCGTCGTAGGCCGGGCTTAAAACGTTATACTTATCGCTGTAGAAAGGTGTCCGCACCCCGGCAAGGTACAATATTAGCTGGTCTGCGCAGTCTGTCATGAAGGGCTTGCTTTTGGCAGTCTCTATCTGCGCGCAGATGTCGGGATGGCTCTTGCGGTATTTCGGCGTCATGTATATCCAAAAAGGTATGTCAAACTGCTGATAAACCTCGTTTTGAGTGTTCACGGCCAATGTGCGCCCGCAAGTGGAACTGCCCACGAAAGCCATTTCGCCGTGGTCGGGCATATACACGATGATGGCGTCTTCATCATCAAACCGCTTTATTATTTCCGTCACAACATAGTCGTTATAGAGCACGGCGTTGTCGTAAGCTGCATTGTTCTTCATCCCGTCGGCGTCCAGGTCGGGGCGGTCGTAGTCTGCTTCCTTGAACACGTCAAACTTCTCCGGGTAGCGGTCTTCATACGCCGTATGGCATCCTAAGAGGTGGAATATCACGAGGTTATGCTCCGTGTTGTACGCCTTAAGCGAATCATAGTCGGCCAGCAGGCCCTCGTCGTATCGGTGCAGGCCCGTGTTGCGGTGTGAGAATTGCGCCCTGCTGAGCCCCTCATTGTTGACGAACGTGTCGCCGCTGAAGTTGAATATATCGTCGTTGATGGTCTTCACAAACTGGTTGGTTATGAACGTGACGTTGTAACCGGCGTTTTTCATCAGTTCGGTGAACAGCGGATACTCGTTCCACGCCCCTTCATTGCCGTAAGCGTAGGTCGACAAAGCCGTCTTGAACACCTCCGACGTCTGGTTGTGCGGTGCCACTACGTCGGTGAAAGGCACAAGCAGTCCGCCTGCGGCGAGTGCGTCCTGCCGCGGCGTGTTGGCCTTAGGGTAGCCGTAGAGGTGCAGGCGGTGGCGCGTGGTAGCCTCGCCTATTATCAGCACGATGTTGTCCGAACGGAACGTGCAGCCCTGCGGCTTGGTCTTTCCGGCACGTTTCTCCATGTCGCGTATCTCCTTGTTCACCACGGCCAGGCACTTGGCGGCGTGCACCAGGCGGTAGGCTGCGATGTAGAAGCCTGCCTCATGGGGCTTGTCTATGTTGTATTGAAGGTCGAGGGAGTTGTCTGCGGCTATGAAATTATGGTAATAATAAGCCTTGTCAGTAATCTCGGCTTTCAGGCTTAAAGCTATTGCGGCAAAGCAGGCGAGGCCCAAGTGCCAGTCCTTCAGGCGCGCGGCGAAGCGCAGGCGGAGCTTGAACTTCACGCAGATGATATTCAACGCCATGATTACGGGCACCAAAATGAGCGGAGAGGCGAAAGCGTCGAGGGTGACATACGTGCCCAACGCTTCAGCCGCCTCGCGCGGATTGGTCTGCACGCAGGCCTGTAACAGATTGAAACTGATGGGCGAACCGAACTTGCAAAAACAAAACATATCAACAAGCGCAAGCAGGTATGACAGCACATAGGTTATCCCCCTGCCCCACGCGGCGACCCTTGCGGGGAGTAAATAAAACAACAGGCAGAGGACGTAAAGGTCGGTGAAAAGCTCGAACACGGCCACATGGCGGCCATAACCGTTGATAACCATTATGCAGGCGAAGCCCAAAAGATACATGAAAAAGAAGAAAGTGAAGTTGCACTTCACGGGCTGCCACGCGGCGGCCAGCCATCTGCGGGCCTTGCTTAGTAACTCGTTCATTGTCGTTTGCCGGTTGGTATTTGTTATTTTAAAAGCCTGATACGGCCTGATTTCGGCTGCAAAGGTTGTCAAAATTTCTGATTATTGCAAATAAATAATTACATTTTGCCATCACAAAAGCCGCTATCTATGGGAAAATGCTTAACTTTGCTTGCCCTAAAACATACTTCAACTTACGTTAAGACGTTATCATGTTTGACATAATAAGATATTCGCCGGAGAAGAAAAGCGAGTGGAACGGGTTCGTGGCACGGTCGAAAAACGGCACATTCCTTTTCTTCCGTGACTATATGGACTATCACAGTGACAGGTTCACAGACCATTCCCTGATGTTCTACGCCGGTGGACAGCTCTACGCCCTTATGCCGGCTAACATAAAGGACGGCGTGCTCTATTCACACCAAGGCCTCACTTACGGCGGCTTAGTGACGTGCGACGACGCGGCGGCGGCAGCCGTCGTAACCCTGTTCGGCGAACTTAACGCCTTCCTCAAGGCCGAAGGCATAAGGCGGGTGGTATATAAGTCGATACCTTGGATTTATCATCTGCAGCCGTCAGGTGAAGACTTATACGCCCTGTTTAAGGTGTGCCGGGCGCGCATTGCGGCACGCGACATATCATCAACCATCATTCTCGGTGACAGGATCAAGTGGCACCGCGACCGCCGCTACGGCGTTAACAAGGCACGGCGGAGCGGCGTCAGCGTGCGCAGGAGCGATGACCTGCGGAGCTTCTGGCGCGTGCTCGACCTTAACCTCGGCAACAAATACGGCGTCAAGCCGGTACACACGGTGGAGGAAATGGAGCTTCTCAAATCGCGTTTTCCTGACAACATCATATTGTACGTAGCCGAAAAAGACGGTGAAGTGCTTGGAGGCACAGTGCTGTATGTCACCGGACAGGTGGTGCACGCACAGTACATATCGGCAAGTCCGGATGGGAAACGTCTCCGTGTGATTGACGCCATCTATGACGTGATACTCAACAACGATTACGCCGGCTTCCGCCATTACTTCGACTTCGGAAAATCAACCGAGGACTACGGCAACTACCTTAACGAGAACCTTATCTACCAGAAAGAAGGATTCGGTGGGCGCGGCGTGTGCTACGACACGTATGAGTGGGAAATGTGAATTGGATAAGGAGTAAGGAGGGAAGGAATAAAGTAAAGAAAGAAGGAGAAAGCAGTAAGGAGGGAATAATAAAAGAATAAGACAATGATAAAATACCTTGAACTGGCAAAGGTTACGGCCATGCACTCGGATGAAATCAACGAGGCGGTGAGGCGTGTCGTCGACGGCGGATGGTATCTGCAAGGCGAAGAGACACGTCTGTTCGAGGCCGAATATGCACGGTATGTCGGCACGAAACACTGCATAGGATGCGGCAACGGACTTGATTCGCTCACGCTGATACTGCGCGCTTACAAGGAGATGGGCGTCATGAGTGAAGGCGACGAGGTGATAGTGCCGGCCAACACTTACATCGCAAGCATACTGGCCATTACCGAAAACGGGCTGACGCCGGTGCTCGTTGAGCCACGGATAGACACGTTCCAGATAGACGACAGCCTCATAGAGCAGGCTGTTACGCCGCGCACAAGGGCAGTGATGATAGTCCACCTGTACGGCCATTGCGCATATACCGACAGGATAGGCGACATCTGCAAGCGGCACAGACTTAAACTGATAGAGGACAACGCGCAAGCCCACGGGTGCACGTTCGGCGCAAAACGCACGGGCAGCCTCGGCGACGCGGCGGGCCACAGCTTCTATCCGGGCAAGAACCTCGGCGCACTGGGCGACGCCGGAGCCGTGACGACCGACGACGACAGGCTGGCCGACACCGTGCGCGCGCTCGGCAATTACGGGTCGGCACGCAAGTATGTGTTCGACCTGCGGGGACGCAACAGCCGGATGGATGAGTTGCAGGCCGCCGTGCTGCGCGTCAAACTGAAATATCTCGACGCCGACAACGCCGCGCGCCGGGACATCGCCATGCGTTACGCAAGCGAGGTAAGCAACCCGCTACTGTGCCTGCCGGACCTTGAATACTGCCGCCATAGCGTGCACCACATATTCCCCGTGATGTGCGAACGGCGCGACGAGCTGCAACGTTACTTGTCAGATGGCGGCGTCGGGACAATGATACACTACCCCATCCCACCCCACAAGCAGCGTTGCTACGCCGAATGGGTCGGCCTCAACCTGCCCGTCACCGAGAGGATACACCGCGAAGAGCTGAGCATACCGCTAAACCAAACGATGACTGACGGCGACGTTGACACGGTAATCAGACTGCTAAACGGCTTCAAATAACAAATGGTTACGCCACGTGACAAAACGCGCAGCGTAACACATTGACATCCAACACTTTACGAAAGGGCATCTTTTGGCGTGCAAAAGATGCCCTTTTACGTTGCAATTCATGCCCTTTTGGAGTGCGAAAGGACACCAAACGTTTTTAAACAGCACAAAAAAGCCGGCGCGTTACATACTAAACGCGCCGGCTATGGCATTGCGGACAGCCGTCATTCGGCGGAAATCTCGTTGTATTTCTCAAGCAGCCAAGCCTTCTGCTGAGCTATCGTCAGATGACTGTTGTCAAGCACGAGGGCGTCATCGGCCTTGCGCAGGGGTGACACCTCACGATGGGTGTCGATATAGTCGCGCTCCCTGACGTTCTTCAGTATTTCCTCATAATCAGCCTCCATGCCCTTGGCTTTCAGTTCGTCGTAACGCCGCTGCGCGCGCACTTCGGGCGAAGCCGTCACAAAAACCTTAAGTTCGGCATCGGGAAATACGGTTGTCCCGATGTCGCGCCCATCCATCACTACTCCTTTCTCACGGCCCATAGCCTGCTGGCGGGCCACCAAAGCTGTCCTGACAAACGGCAGGGCCGCTATCGGACTGACGTGGCCCGACACCTCAATGGAACGTATCTCGTCCTCGACAAGTTCGCCGTTGAGGTAAGTGTCGGGACGCCCGGTGGCGGCATTCGGCTTGAACGAGATGTTGATTTCACCCATGCGGGCCTGCAAACCGTCGGCATCCACCGCGCCGTCGGCGCCGATAAGACCGTTGCGCATTGCATAAAGAGTGACAGAGCGGTACATAGCGCCCGTGTCAACATAGACGTATCCTATCTCGCGGGCAAGGTCCTTAGCCATCGTGCTCTTGCCGCATGAAGAATAACCGTCGATTGCGATAGTGAGTTTTCTCATTGTTTTCTACACCCACCCCAACTATCCCAAAGGGAGTCAGCCTAACCGACTCTGTTGAAGTGAACTTTTATTTTATGATTGTTAATAATAAATGACTATATATTTAAACATAAAAAGCGAACAACTACTTGACGGAAAAACAGCCATAGCGCAAACATCTTTACCGGCTACCGTTCACCGGCACATTTAAATCCTTGGTTATTCACTCTTTGTCAGTCACCTAACTTACAGGCTGTAACTTACGTTCACAAGCAACGAATTTGACGAAACGTGATATTTGCCATAAGCCAGCTGCAACTTGAAACGCTCAAGTTGCAGGCCCGCCCCGAACGAGAGGCCGGCTATGTGGCTGCTTTCCTCGTCGGTTCCTTTCAGTGTTGTCATCTCGTCGGCGCGCCTGAAGTTATAGCCTACGGCGACATATATTTGCTGTGAGAATATGATGTCTGCGCCAACTACAAGATGGTTGAGCGCGCCGTAGTCCCAATGAGTCAGGTCAACAAGCGTGGCCGACAGGCGGAACGGCAAAGCGCTGAACCGCTTGCTGACGCCAAGCTGCACGTCGAGCGGCATCTTCTCATAGTCGTCGTCATACGCCTTGAGCTGTCCGCCGAGGTTTTTGGCCACGGCGGAGACCGACCACTCATGCTCAGGGTCATAATAATTAAGCCCCAAGTCAACGCCTACGGCCCACGAGCTGTAGTCACCAATGTAAGAATTGATAATCTTCGCCGTTATTCCTCCTACGAATTTCTCGCCCAATATGTAACTGAACACGCCGCTCACGGCAATGTCCTTGGCCGAGAACTCGCCCGTCTGCACGTTGTTGGCGTCCATCTCCTTCATCTTGCCGTAGTCCATGTATTGTGCAGTGACGGCCACCGTAGCCTTCTCTTTTATTATACGGTTGAACGATGCGCTCGCCGTCGTAGCCCCGGCCATGTAAGTCATGAAGTTAAGATTGATGCTTTTGTCGCTCACCGAAGACAAAAGCGCAGGATTGCTGAACATCAGCGAAGGGTCGTCTTCAATTATCGTGATGTTGTCTCCGCCAAGGGCGGCGGCGTGTGCGCTCACCGGCAACCGCAGGAAATTGTACGCCGTCTGACTCTCTTGCGCGTAACTAACGGCGGCAAGGAGCGTCAACAGTAGCGGAAAAACGTATTTTTTCATCTAAATCTGTTATTTTTTGGCGCAAAGATACAGCTTTTTCAAATATCTAAGTTACTTTTGCATTATTAAAAAAGATGTCTTGCGCATCGGTTCTTGATAATAACGCAAAAATCGGCTGATTAGTATATACAAGCCGGAAGGTGTTTATAATCATAGCTTTAAGTGGACGTAAAAAAATCATACAAGGCCGACTTGGACCGCCGCAGGGCTTCAGGCTTCTTGCTGGGTGTTGTGGTTTCGCTCGCGCTTTTCCTTGCCGCGCTTGAGTTTACTACACGGGGCGGAGAGCCGGAGGTTGACGCTGACTTGCTCGACGATGTTTCACAAGACATAGAAATGACGCCCGTCATCCACCACGATGACATGATAGCCGCCACGCGGAAAGGCTCCACGCCAGCCAATGCCGGCAAGCTGAACGTGGTGGACGAGGTTGCGGCCGACAAGACAGACGACATACAGACACCCGCAAAAGACTTCGCCAAGACATTGCTCGACGCCGGTATCGGCGGCGTGAGCGACATCCCGGCACGACAGCTGACCGTGGCGGACGTGGGATTACAGGACAATCCGCTGAACTTCCAGGTGGTAGAGCAGCTGCCGGAGTTTCCCGGAGGGATGTCGGAGTTCGTAAAATGGCTCACGAAAAACCTGAAATACCCGGCCGCCGCACAACGGAACAAGAAGCAAGGAACCGTGCTCGTGGCGTTCATCATCAACAAAGACGGCACCACGACGGGGCATAAAGTAGTAAAATCCGCTGCCCCTGAACTCGACCGCGAGGCTCTCCGCGTGATAAGGATGATGCCGAAATGGAAGCCCGGAGAAGACCGCGGCAAACCTTGCCGCACATATTTCTGCATACCGGTGGTGTTCAAACTGTAACCGACTAACCCGCATTTTCATAAACCTTGACCATTATGTTGACTGCAAACGAAATCCTTGAAAAAATCAACTCGTATCTTATCAATCTGCCATATACACGCAAACCGCAAAACCTTTACGCACCCGTGAAGTATGTCCTCTCTATGGGAGGCAAGCGGATAAGGCCGTCGCTGATGCTCATGGCATACAATCTGTATAAGGAAGACCCCGAAACCATATTGCCTGCGGCGTGTGGAATAGAGACCTACCACAACTACACGCTGTTGCACGACGACCTGATGGACAACGCCGCAATGAGGCGCGGCCACCAGACCGTCCACCTGAAATGGAACGCGAACACGGCAATCCTCTCCGGAGACAGTATGCTCGTGCTGGCTTACAGCCACTTCCTGCACTGTGGCGGGGAGCACCTTAAGGCCGTACTCGACCTGTTTACCGAGACAGCTCTTGAAATTGGCGAGGGACAACAGTATGACATGGATTTCGAGACGCGCACCGATGTCACCGAAAACGAATACATTGAGATGATACGCCTGAAGACAAGCGTGCTCTTGGCGTGCGCCCTCAAGATTGGCGCAATTCTCGGAGGAGCGCCGGCCGAGGATGCAGACAACCTGTATAAGTTCGGCGAACAAGTGGGGCTTGCCTTCCAGTTGCAAGACGACTACTTGGATGTTTACGGCGACCCGGCCGTGTTCGGCAAGGCCATCGGAGGCGACATACTCTGCAACAAGAAGACTTATATGCTGATCAACGCCTTCAACCGAGCCGACGAAGCACAGCGCGGGGAACTGATGAGGTGGGTTACGGCGGAGAGTTTCAACCCGGAGAAGAAAATCGCAGCTGTCACTTCAATCTACGACAAGTTGGGTATAGGCCGCCTTGCCGAGGAAAAAATAAACTTTTACTTCGGGCAAAGCCGCAAATATCTCGCCGCCGTAAACGTGGCCGACGAACGCAAACGAGTGCTTGAAGAATACACCGACAAGATGATGAAGAGGAAATATTGACCAGCAGCAGACAGACAGAAGAGTTACAAGAAAACAAGTTTTGCATGAAAAGTAAACAATGTTCAGCAAACATATTAGCCTTTATGCTTGTTACTTGTCTGCCTGTATTCTCATAAACAACTATAAAATAAATGCCTTACAGAAGACTTCCCAACACTGACGCGGCGCGCCTGAGGGCACTGAAAACGGTGCTCGACAGCAACGAAATATATACCGTGCGCAACCGCTTCATCGACTGGCAGACCATCAACCGCGCCCAGCCAGCTTACGACAGGCTGCTCACCGCCGCCGAACAATACCGGCTGACGTATGCGGCGCAGATGAGGGGCACGGGCAAGATTGACAAGTTGCAGCGTAACGCCCAGATGTATGTCAGCCATTTCTTGCAAGTACTGATGATGGCCGTGGAGCGCGGGGAGATTAAGAAGGCAGCGCTCAGGCTGTACGGGCTTGACGAAGAGGACATGACACTGCCCAACATGAAAAGCGCAGACAGGCTGCTGAGATGGGGGGCGATGGCCGTAGAGGGCGAGAAAAGCCGCATGAAGCAGGGCGGACGTCCGATTTACAACCCCACAATCGGTATGGTGAGCACACACCTTGACATCTTTCGCGACTGCTACGAGCAGCAGAAACGATTGCAGGAGCGCACGGCGAAGGCCGCCGACGCCCTGAAACGGATACGCCCGGAGGTTGACAAGGTGCTCTGCGAACTGTGGAACCAGATTGAAGAGCACTTCAAAAACGAGCCGGCCGACATCCGCTTGGAAAAATGCCGCAAGCTCGGCGTGGTGTATTATTACAGGAAAAAAGAAAAAAAAGGAGATAAGGAGTAAGGAAGGAAGCAATAAGCAGATATGCGGGAAACGCAGGTTTGACGACCGACAAGGCATATCTGCTTACTACTTAACCCTTACTCCTTTATTACTAAACAATACAATATGTATTTCATCGATACACATACTCATCTTGACGGCCACGAATTTGACGACGACCGCGACGAAGTGATAGCCCGCGCCAAAGCTGCCGGCGTAGGCAAAGTGTTCATTCCGGCAATCGACTTGCCGTCGGTGGACACCGTGCTGGCAGTATGCGCCAGCCATCCAGACTACGCTTACCCAATGATAGGGCTGCACCCGGAGGAAGTGAAAGCCGACTGGCGGGATGTGTTGGCACGGATGAAGACACGGCTCGACATCACCGGGCATCCGTTCATAGCCATAGGCGAGGTGGGATTGGACTTTTATTGGAGCAGGGAGTTTGAGAAAGAGCAGCTTGAAGCGTTCGAGGAGCAGGTGCAATGGTCGGTTGAATACCGTCTGCCGCTGATGATCCACTGCCGCAAAGGACAGAACGAGATGGTGCGCATACTGCACCGTTATGAAAGAGAGTTGCCCGGCGGCGTGTTCCACTGCTTCACGGGCAACGAGAAGGAGGCCGCCGAACTGCTGAATTTCAGCAACTTCGCGCTCGGCATCGGCGGCGTGCTGACGTTCAAGAAGTCACACCTGCCCGAAGTGCTGCCCGCTGCCGTGCCGTTGTCACGCATCGTCCTTGAGACCGATTCACCCTACATGGCCCCTGTGCCTATGCGCGGCAAACGCAACGAGAGCGCGTTTACACTGTACGTGCTGAAGCGCCTTGCCGAGTGTTACGGCGTCAGTGAAGACGAAGTTGCCGACGTCACCACGGCCAATGCCAACCATTTGTTTTTCAGCGAGTTAACGTCTAATTAGTCCATCCTTGCAGGGCGGTGTTCCGATTAGCCGTCTTTTACAACACAAAAGGGCACCTTTCGCACTGTAAAAGGCGCCCTTTTGCATTGCGTTTAGCCACATATTGAAATATAAAGGCAATTTTATAAAGGTAAAACAGTAAAAAAGCCCCAAGCAAATACTTTGGGGTGAAAAATAAAAAAAGGTAAAAAAGCAACCGTCACCGACTTTACTTTTTTACCTTTTTACTTTTTACCTTTAAATTACCGTTGCCGCCAGCCGCTTTGCCTTGTCGCGCAAAGGCGTAGTGTCGGCCCCGGCATCGCCGTAACAAAGCACAACGCCCATACGACGGCCCACGTGTTGCTGCTGCTTTCCGAATATCCGCAGGCGCGTATAGTCCTCATTCAGCACGTCGAGCATATTGTATTGCGGCTCATGGTCGGCCTCTTCTTTTGCCAAGACTACCGCGCTCGCCCCGGCGTGCTCAAGGTGTATGGCCGGTATAGGCAACCCCATGACGGCGCGGAAGTGCAACTCAAACTCGTTGAGGTTTAGCGTATGTCCGAGCGTCACCATGCCCGTGTCGTGCGGACGGGGCGAAAGCTCGGAGAATACCACGCCCTTGTCTTTACTAAAAAAGAACTCCACGCCCCATATCCCGGCACCAGTCAGAGCGCGCGTCACGACTTCCGCCATGTGCTCCGCTTCCTTCAGATCGGCCTCCGGGATGGCAAACGGCTGCCAACTCTCGCGGTAGTCGCCGCCCTTCTGCACGTGGCCGATGGGCGGACAGAACAGCGTGGAGCCGTCTTTCTGCGTCACGGTGAGCAAAGTAAACTCGCTGTCAAAATGTATAAACTCCTCGATTATGATTTCCTTGACGTCGCCACGGCTGCCTTCCATCGCCACATTGAACGCCGCTTCAAGCTCGTCGGCACTCTTGACGACGCTCTGACCGTGACCCGACGATGACATCAGGGGTTTTATTACGCACGGGAAGCCTATCTCTCCGGCGTGTTCTTTCAGTTCGCCGAGCGTCTTGGCGTAGAAATATTTGGCCGTTTTCAGTCCGAGTTCCTTGGCGGCAAGGTCGCGGATGGCTTTGCGGTTCATCGTGAAATTGACGGCCCGCGCACTGGGTACTACCTGTATGCCCTGCTCCTCAAAACCGAAAAGACGCTCCGTGCGGATGGCCTCTATCTCCGGAACGATGATGTCAGGGCAGTGTTTACGCACCACGGCGTCGAGCGCATCACCGTCAAGCATATTGAAAACCTCGCACTCGTCAGCCACTTGCATTGCCGGGGCACCCGCGTAACGGTCGCAAGCCACGACGTACTGCCCTGCCCTCTTAGCGGCTATCACAAACTCCTTGCCCAATTCTCCTGAGCCTAACAATAGTATTTTCTTCATCTTTTACTGTTTTAAAACAGACAAGCAGACGGGTGACAAGCGGATAAATGGTTTTGTTTCAAATGTCTTTAATGATAAAGTCAAATCCGCTTGTCCGCTTGTCACTCGCCTGCTTGTCTGCTGATTAACTGTTTCACCATCTGCCATTCGGGCGAGACGGCCATCTTTCGTAAGTTGGCTTCAATTATTTTCAGCATCGTATCGTTGCTTACGCGCCGCTCCTTCGCTATGTCGCCGAGTGGCTTCACATCGTTGCCAAACAGCCCGTAATACTGCTGGAGCATATCTTCGTCATCGGCGTAAACAAGGTGCATGATGTGCCGTATGTAATGTTCCACCTTCTCGCTGACGCACCCCGGATCCTTTCCGAGACGTATCAGGAAGTCCTGAAGTTCCTGTGATAATGGATCCATGATTGTTTATGGTCATACGGTTGTTAGGTTATTAGGTTTTATGGATATACGGTGTATTATATATGATTTTTTTAAAACCTAATAACCTAGCAAACGTATATATCATCTGTTGCCGTACATCTGTTCGTAATACTTCTGATAATCGCCGCTGGTTACTTCGTTTACCCAGTCCTGATGCTCCAAATTCCAGCGTATTGTCTTCACGATACCGTCGGCGAACATTGTCTCCGGAGTCCAGCCCAACTCACGGTTGATCTTCGTCGGGTCGATTGCGTAACGCTGATCATGACCGAGACGGTCGGCAACAAACGTTATCAGCCCATCGTTTATCCAACTTATGTCGATGTCGCCGTTGGCGTCCGTCACCTTCTTTTTCAGTATTTTGCGCAGGTTCTTGTCGTCGGCCATCATGTCGTGGATGGTCTTTATTGTAAGTTTCACGATGTCGATATTCTTCATCTCGTTGTGTCCGCCTACGTTGTAGACCTCGCCGTCCCGCCCTTTACGCACCACAAGGTCGATTGCCTTGCAGTGGTCTTCAACATAAAGCCAGTCCCTCACGTTGTCACCCTTGCCGTAAACAGGCAAAGGTTTGCCTTCGAGTATGTTATTGATAATCAGCGGAATGAGCTTTTCAGGGAAATGATACGGCCCGTAATTGTTAGAGCATCGCGTTATGGTAACCGGCGCATGATAAGTGTCGTGGTATGCCTTGACTATCATGTCGGCACTCGTTTTCGACGCACTGTAAGGGCTGTGTGGGCACAAGGGGGTGTCTTCGGTGAAATAACCGTCCTTGCCAAGTGAGCCGTAAACTTCGTCTGTACTTACTTGATGGAAGCGTTTGCCGGGCTTCCAGGCGGGGTATCCCGACGCATCTTTGCCCGTAACCCACGCCCGACGGGCTGCGTCAAGCAGATTTTGCGTGCCGAGGATGTTGGTCTCAAGGAACAGCTGCGGGTTCTCAATGCTGCGGTCTACATGGCTTTCGGCGGCGAAATTGATTACGTAATCTATGTCGTTCCCGGCAAACAGCTTGTCGGCCAGACTACGGTCGCGTATGTCGCCGTGCACGAAAACACACCTCTTGCCGTCCACATCGTCCTTTATCGTGCCATAATTGCCGGCGTAAGTAAGCAGGTCAAGCACTATCACCTTGATGTCCTCATCCTTATATTTGTCATAAAGGAGGTATTTTATGAAATTCGAGCCGATAAATCCGGCTGCACCTGTTACCAAATAAGTTTTCATATTATTGGTTTTTAGATTGACATTATTTACGTATAACGCCGTCAGACTTAAAATATTGTGTCGTCACAACGCCTCGGATCGGCAAGCGTGACTACTTCAAGGTCCTTAAACTGGCAACCGTCAACAGTCAGACGGATAATAGTGCGTTCCTTGTGCCACCCTTGCAGGCCCGCCGCACCGGGATTGATGTGCAGCAGGTTGAGCGTCTTGTCATACTTCACTTTAAGTATATGTGAATGTCCGGAGATGAAAAGCTGCGGCGGATTGGCGTAGATCGAGGCCATTATGCTCCTGTCATAACAGCCCGGATAGCCGCCTATGTGCTTCATCAGGACGTCGGCGTCCTCGCATTTCCACCTCAGTTTCTCCGGGAACAAACGTCTCAAGTCGCCTCCGTCGCAGTTGCCGTGGACGGCACGCAGTGTCCTGAACTCAGCCAGACGCTGCGCCACTTCCATCGAGCCGATGTCGCCGGCGTGCCAAATCTCATCGCACGGCTCAAAGTAATGCAGATACTTGTCATCCCAATAAGAGTGGGTGTCGCTGATTATGCCTATTCGTTTCATGTCATTGAGATACAAGTTGGCAAGCATACGGGCAGACAAACTTGTTAGCAACGCCGCTTGTATGCTTGTAGCTAACTACTTGTCTGCTGAAAAAAGTTTTCTTTTGATGAACTCTTTGACAAATTCCACGGTGGCTTCCATCCCTAAGACGCTTGAGTTGATGCAAAGGTCGTAAGACTTGCTGTGGCCCCATTCCTTGCCCGTGTAATAATTGTAATACGACGACCGGGTGGCCTCTTTGCTCTCGATTATCTTCTTGGCCTCGTCCTCCGTACATCCGTGGCGCTTGCAAATGCGTGCGACACGCTCTTCAAGGTCGGCAGTGATGAACACGCTTACGGTGTTTTCAAAGTCGCGCAGCACATAGTCGGCGCAACGACCCACGAACACACACGAATGCTCAGAGGCCGCCTTGCGTATGGCGTCGCTCTGAAACTGGAACAGACTTTCCTGTGACAGCTTGTTATTATAAAAGTTGTTGTCAGACATGAAAGGGGCGTGTACGTGAAACAACGAGCGGAAAAATCCCTTTTTCTCGTCGTTCTGTTCAAAGAACTTCTCACTGAAACCACTCTCTTTGGCGGCAAGATTGAGCAGTTCCTTGTCATAGAAGTTACATCCGAAGTCTTCGGCCAGCTTCTTGGCAATGATGAGTCCACCGCTACCAAGCTGGCGGCCGACGTTGATTATTATCTTTTTGTTGTCCATAAACATCGTTTTTAGTTGAAAATGGAGAATGGATAAATTAAAATTACGATTTCCCTTGCTTACAGTCTGCCGGCCATCCGGCGCATTACGGCAATCATAACTCCCAATGCCCCATTCCGGATTTTCATTTTACAAAGATAATCATAATTTTCAATTCCGCATTCTCAATCCTCAGTTACTTTACCGGCCATCATCTGCTTCTTGAATTTCCTCATGTATTTGGCCATCATTATGAAGGCCACGACTGCGGCAATGGCGTCGGAAACAGGCATCGCCGTCCACACGCCGTCCAACTTCATGATGGGCGGCAACACCACAAGCAGAGGCAGCAGGAACAGCATCTGGCGCGAAAGCGACAAGAAAATGCTGATCTTGGCCTTGCCTATACACTGGAAGAAATTGGTTATCACCATCTGGCAGCCTACTATCGGGAAGGCCAGCATATGTATCCTTATACCCTCGACGGCCATGTCGATGAGCGTCTTATCCGTGGTGAAGAGGCGTGCACACTGGTAAGGAAAGAACTCGGCGATGACGAAGCCAGTGGCCGTAATCACCGTGGCGGTAATCATTGCGAGCTTAAGCACGCGCATAAGGCGATCGAACTGCTGCGCACCGTAGTTGTAACCGGCTATCGGAAGCATCCCCTGGTTAAGGCCAATCGTCACCATGACGAAGATGAACGACACCTTGCTGGCTATGCCGTAGGCGCCAACGGCGAGATCGCCGCCGTAATGTGACAGCCCGGCATTGATGAAAATCACCACCACGCAGGCACACACGTTCATCGCGAACGGCGACATTCCGATGCTTACAATATTCTTCACTATCGAGCTTTTCAGCTTGTATATGCCCCGGCGGAAATGCAGTATCTCCTGCTGGTTGCTGAACAGCTTGATTTGCCACATCAGGGCTACGAGCTGCGAGATTATCGTGGCCAAAGCCGCGCCCATGATGCCCATGCCCAAGGGCCAGATGAAGACGGGTGCCAGCGCGACGTTGAGCACCACAGTAAGTATCGTGGCGGCCATAGCCTGCCGCGGTTTGCTGGCTGCGCGCAGCACGGCGTTCATGCCGAGAAAAGTCTGCGACACAACGTTGCCCGCCAAGATGACGAGCATATAGTCACGTGCGTAAGGGATGGTGTTCTCGCTCGCACCGAAGAAATAGAGTATCGGGTCGAGCAGCAACAGCGTTATCAAGCCGAAAGCCACACCCACAATAATGTTGAGCGTGAAGCTGTTGCCGAAGATATGCTCGGCCATCGTGTAGTCTTTCTGTCCGAGCTTAACCGAAATACAAGTAGAAGAACCTATACCCACGGCAGCTCCGAAGGCAGCGGAGAGGTTCATCAACGGGAACGTAATAGCCAGACCGGAAATGGCCAGCGGCCCTACACCCTGCCCAATGAAGATGCTGTCAATCATGTTGTACAGCGAAGAGGCCGTCATCGCTATGATGGCGGGCAGCGCATACTGGGCCAACAACTTGCCTACCGGCTTCGTTCCAAGTTCAAGTGTTGCCTGTTTGTTATCCATATAAACATTATTTTCGGGTGCAAAGTTACTGCAAAATTTCGGTTAAGCGAAGCAAAAAAAGAATATTTACCTTCTATGTCTGCAAACATTCGTTTTTATTAAATCAAATTATTCATACAACAAACGAATCAGGGCGCACCGTCACGGCGCGCCCCTTACCTTAATTTAAATTAGGGAATAATAAATCCGGTTAGAAGTTATAACCGAGGTTCAACATACAATTGCTGTTCTTGATTGAGAAATCATCATCAAAAGCATCGTCATTGGCGGCGTTAGTCAAACCGAACTCATAGGTGAACGTAATGTTGAAGTGCTTTGCGAACGTGAAACCGGCACCAACTTGCAGACCGCAGTCGAACCTATTGAGCAGACCGTCGTCGCCGAAAGCATCCATCTCATACTCGTCACCATCTTCCTCAATCTTATATTTGCCGCCCACGCCGTAAGCGAAATACGGACCGAAGTTGACTTGCAGCTGTGCGGCGTCGCTGAAATTGTAACGGTAAGAGGCGAGCACCGGTATTTGCAGGTACATCGGGCTGATTGTCTCCTCGTATCCGTCCTCTTCATACTTCGCGCCCTTGCTCTGGAAGTAAAGGCCCGTCTGGATGTAAAGGCTCTGCATCAGGGGAATGTCGGCTATCGCTCCAACGTTGAACGCCGTGCGGGCGTCATAATCGTCGGCGTCGCCCGACACATTGGCGAAGTTAAGACCTACACGCAGGCCGAACGTAACGCCCTCGTCGGCTTTCTCCGTTGAGAAGAATGACGACGACGTGCTGCTTGCCCTCTGGGCAGATGCCGTGAGCGTAAATACGGCGCAGACGGCTGCTAACAAAAACTTTTTCATAGCGCAAAATGTTTAGTTGTTAATATAAATATATGTGTGAAAAACTCTTACAGGTTGAAGTCCATACGCCAAACGTTGTACACGCGGTCGGCCGACCCACGCTGAGACAGGAAGTAGATGCTGCGCCCGTCACGGCTCCAGATGGCCGAAAGGTCGTTGCCGGGATGGTAAGTGAGCTGCGTCAGCTGCGTGCCGTCGGTGCGCACCACGTAGATGTCGGTGTTCACTATGCCCTCCTTCTCCGACTTGCTGTTACCCGTCACCAAGAGCCATTTGCCGTCGGGCGACAGCTGTGGCGTGGTGAAGCTCTTTTCAGGCTGCGAAAGAATCACCTCCTCGACGCCCGTTTTGAAATTGACGCGCCATATTTCACTCTCCTTGTTGCTGGTGAAGCGTGCACAATACACCTCGTCTTGCGTGCCGGGAATGAGGCAGACGGTCATGCCGCGCGAATAGTTGGAGAAGAGGTTTGTACGGCGGTCATAGCTCCAGAGGCTGTAACTCTCAAGCCCTTCGCCACGGTGAAAGAAGATGGTATTGCCGTCGGGAGTGATTACCCCGCCAAGGTCGTTCTCCGTGCCGCCGGATATTTGCCTTACCACCGTGCCCTGCTCGGCATCAACGAGGTAGATGCCTTGGTGCCCGTTGCGTATCTCGGTGAAGCAGAGTGTCTTGCCGTCGGGACTCCACGTGAAGCCCTGCACGTTGGTGCGGAACGTGCGCTGCACGCTGGCGCCGCCCGTCGAGGCACTTTTTATCATGATGTTAGTGGTGCCGTTCTTCTCGTTGATGTAGCCGATGCGCTTGCCGTCGGGCGACAGGGCTATCTGCGGCACCACCCACCAGTCCATCGCCGTGGCCTTGCGGCGACCGAAGATGCTGGAGGCGCGGCTCACGATGTTGCCGTCGTAATCGGCCACGCGGTCGGCGTCGTCAGTGATTTTCTCGAACTTCACGCCGCCTTCTTCGGGCACGAACACGATCGAATAGTCAAACTTTATTTTCTTTGCGTCCGCCAGCGTTACCGCCATGACGAGCGTAAGTGCTAAAAATAGTCTTTTCATGATTGCCTGTTGTTAATCGTTTTCTGCAAACCTTATTTCCTTGCACGCTTGCCGAAGAACAAGTCTCTCACCCTGAACTTCTTGCCGTCGGCAGTGCTTGCTGCGGGCCGTGCGGCGCGGGTTTCGTCAGACGGTGTATAGACGGTATAATCGAACCGGTAATAGCTGCGGCCGTTCCACCGCTCCCAGTTGAGCAGACCGTTCGTGAGGAATTGGTAGTCTATCGTCACGTCGTCCTCCCATGTTTCTGTCTCGCCGCCCTGTAGGTCCCAAGTCTCCGTTTCCACAGTGCTGATGGCGGTAGGCAGCATTGCGGGCGCAACGCCGAGCATACCCACAAGCGAGAGAGCCTCCATGTATTCGTTGATGTCAAGTGCATGGTCGGCAATGGCCCACGTGTGCTGGCCGTACTCGTTCACAAGGTCGGCGTCGTCATAGTCTATCGTGGCTTTGTGGGTCTCCGAGCCCCCGTCGCCGTCGGAGTCATAGCTGTATTCCACGTCGCAAGTAACGAGATTGCCGTTGCGCCACTCGTAAACGCCCGTTGACTTTGCCGTCTCGCTGTACTTGTATTTCTCGCCGTCTTCGCTGTACTCACCGCTTTCCGACGATGTGCTCGTGCATTTCACCAAGCGGCCGTCGCCGTCATACGAGAAGTTGTACTTGCCGCTGCCCTTGCAGGTCTCGTAGCCGTCAGAGTAATCATCACGCCAGTTCCACGAGGCCGACAGGCTCGTGATGTATCCCTTACCGTTGAACGTCACGTTCACGGGGTCGTCACTGCCGTAAGTGATTGTACCCTCGTCGTAATCGATGGTTACGTCTTCACCGTAAACGTCGGTGATGCGGTAGCAGCGGCCCAACTCGTCATAAGACAAATCCATGTTACCAAGGCGCGTAACAAGGTTGCCACGGAATGTTTCAACGGGCTCCGTCGGGGTTGAGCCGCCTTCATCGTCGTCGCTGCACGCTGTAAAGAACACCGGACAGGCGGCTAACGCCAGGGCTGGAATGAGCTGTGTGAAAAATCTTTTGTTCATGGTTAACTCCTTTTTTATGTTGTTTGTTTATACTTTTATTTGTTATGTTGTTTTTGCTTTCGTTTACAATGTTTATGATTGCAAAAATAATTCTTTTAATTTTTACCCCCCCCGAAAACATATTTTAACGTTTTAAGATTAATTATTTAACATTATTGTCTCCAAAAGGTTTACACTTTGAGACTTAAATGTATCATATTGATTATCAAACTGTTACAACCTTGCCGGTAAAAGGTGTCCATTCATCCTGCAAAAAGGCATCTTTCGCAAGCTGAAAGGGCATCTTTTGGAAAACACTTGTAGACGGGGCTTGCGATAAAGGGCTTTTTTCGTAATTTTGCACCATCATCAATCTTTGCACAGAATGAACATACTTGAAGAACGCATCATGCGTGAAGGCCGGTGTCTCGACGGCGGAGTGCTCAAGGTTGACGGCTTCGTCAACCACCAGATGGACCCGGCGTTGATGAAGGCCTGCGCCGACGAATTTGCAAGACGCTTCAAAGACACCGGGGTAAACAAGATTTTGACAATAGAAGCGAGCGGCATAGCCCCGGCCATCATGACGGGCTACGCGATGGGCCTGCCGGTTGTGTTCGCGAAAAAGAAAAAGCCGTCAACCATGACTGATATGCTCACGGCAAGCGTCTACTCGTTTACCAAGCGGCAAACTTACGACATCTGCGTGAGCGGCGAATATCTCGGACGCGGCGACAGACTGCTGTTCATCGACGACTTCCTTGCCAACGGAAACGCCGCCAAGGGAATAATAAGCCTCGCCGAACAAGCGGGGGCCGAACTTGCGGGTATGGGTTTCCTGATAGAAAAGGCTTTCCAGCACGGCGGCGACTACCTGCGTGGCGAAGGCCTGAGGGTGGAGTCGCTGGCCGTAATAGAAAGCCTTGACAACGGGGAAATAAGAATAAAAGGCTCTGTCACCTCCCGATAATCCAGTCACGGCACTGCTCCATGAGCCATTTGGGAGTGCTCGTGGCGCCGCAGATGCCTACGGTCTCAACGCCGGCAAGCCATGAAGGGTCTATCTCTTCGGGGCCTTCTATCAGATGGCAGTTAGGGTTCACTCCCTTGCATTCGCCGAACAGCACGCGCCCGTTGCTGCTCTTGCGCCCGCAGACAAAGAGGATGAGGTCGTGCCGCATGGCGAAGGCACGGATGTTCGGCATACGGTTGGCCACCTGGCGGCAGATTGTGTCGAAACTCTTGAACGTGGCCTGCGGCGAAATGTGCCCCGAAATATAGTCGATTATGCGGTGGAACTCGTCAAGCGACTTCGTGGTCTGCGAATAAAGGTAAATGTCGCGCGTGAAGTCAAGACGCTTCACGTCGTCAATGTCGGCCACTACTACTGCCCGCCCGTTGGTCTGCCCGACGAGGCCGAGCACCTCGGCGTGGCCGGGTTTGCCGAAGATTACAATCTGAGCGTCTGGGTTTGAGTCGTACTTTTGCTTTATCCGGCGCTGCAACTGCAACACCACAGGACACGTTGCATCAATTATCTCTATGTTGTTACGCCTGGCCAGAGCGTAAGTTTCGGGTGGTTCGCCGTGGGCGCGGAGCAGCACTTTTACGCCCCGCAAGCGGCTTAACTCGTCGTGATTGATGGTTATCAGCCCCATACGCCGCAGGCGTTCACACTCCATGCCGTTGTGAACGATGTCTCCGAGACAGTAAAGCGTCTTGCCTGCGGCAAGCTCTTCCTCGGCCTTGCGTATGGCAGTGGTCACTCCGAAGCAAAAACCGCTGCCGTTGTCGATTTCTATTTGCATGGC
Source organism: uncultured Prevotella sp. (assembly GCA_944320285.1). Taxonomy (GTDB): domain Bacteria; phylum Bacteroidota; class Bacteroidia; order Bacteroidales; family Bacteroidaceae; genus Prevotella. The sequence goes on along the minus strand of CALUGX010000008.1, from coordinate 3,711 downwards.
TTTCTCTTTTTTCAATCAAGTTTTTATCAGTAGTTACTGTAGTTAAAGTAGTTAACGTTCACTTCGTTCACTAAGTAATTATAGTCAAATGCCATATTGCGTGCGTCCATTTTGCGAAAACAAGAGTAATGACTTTAACTATTTAGTGAACGAAGTGAACGTTAACTACTTTAACTACTATAACTACTTGCTGTTAAAATACACATCCAACAACTCGTTGGCCGCCGCAAAACTGGTGCGCTCGCCGGCAAGCACCGAGCGCTCGGCGTCTTTCAGGCGTTGCTGTATCAACGGATTGTTGTAAAAGTTGGCGCGCAGGTGTTCGTTTATGCTTTCATACATCCAGTATTTACTTTGCTCGTTGCGGCGATAGCGGAAATATCCGTTAGCCTTAACGAAGTCAATGTATTCATACACCATATCCCATATCTCCTGTATTCCCGTACCGTAAAATCCACTGTAACACAGCACCTTGGGCAGCCATCCGCTGTCCGGAGCGGGAAAGAAGTGTAACGCATTGCGGAAATTGCGTGCCGCCAGGTGACACTTGTCAACGTTCTCGCCGTCGCATTTGTTGATGACGATGCCGTCGGATATTTCCATTATACCGCGCTTTATGCCCTGAAGCTCGTCGCCGGTGCCGGCTAGTTGGATCAACAGAAAGAAGTCAACCATAGAATGACAGGCCGTCTCGCTCTGCCCTACTCCCACGGTCTCGACGAATATCTTGTCATAGCCCGCAGCCTCGCAGAGGATGATGGTCTCCCTCGTCTTGCGCGCCACGCCACCAAGCGAACCTGCCGTCGGACTGGGACGGATGAAAGCGTCGTCTCTCACGGCGAGCTTTTCCATGCGCGTCTTGTCGCCGAGGATGCTGCCCTTTGAACGCTCCGAACTTGGGTCGATGGCCAAGACTGCGAGCTTTCCGCCTGTGCGGTCGAGCACGTGAATGCCAAACTGGTCGATGGAAGTGCTTTTCCCTGCTCCCGGCACGCCGCTAATCCCTATCCGTATGGAGTTGCCGCTATGAGGCAGACACCTGTCAATAACCTCCTGTGCCTTTGCCTGATGGTCGGGATTGACGCTCTCTATCAGGGTGACAGCTTGGCTGAGAACCGTTACGTTGCCCTTGAGTATGCCCTCAACCATGTCGCCGGCCGACAGTTCATGCCTCTTGAAACGACCCTTTTTAAGGTAAGGATTGACAATAGACGGTTGCTCTACGCCTGAATTTACAGTCAGACCCTTGTATTCTTTGCTGTTTTCGGGATGTTCCATAGTCGTTTTTTAGAATTTAAGAAAGTACTCTACTTAACCTTGACGTGTATCACCACCTTCGACTTGTTAGGGTCGTTGGTTATCATCAAAACACGCGGCTTGCTCCTTGCGTTCCTCAGATGCTTTTTATAAGCTGTGATTTTTAGCTTCGCCGACTCACCCGGATCAAGGCGTGACTTGTTCAAACGCACCTTCAAACCGGTGGTAAACATCTGCATCGAACTTATGTTCAGCCTGCTCTTGCCTTGGTTTTCAATTATTATCGTGCCGTCTTTCTCGTCCTTGTCGCCAAATGATCCGAGGTCGAGGGTCTCTGTCGATAACTTCATGACGGGCGCGTTGGCAAGCTGAGTTTCCGACATATTCCTGAATTCGGGCAGCAATACGGCCGAAACAGATATTTCCTTATCATCGCCAACCTTGTCTCCGGGGAACATTCCGAGGTAAACCGACGATTGCGTAAGACCGTAGCTGCGCAGCTTGTTGGAATTAAGCGTTATCGTGGCGACGCCGGTATGTCCGGGAGCGATTGTCGTCGGCGACACAGAAGCCGTCAGGTAGTTGGGCAGGTGCATGACAACAGGACTGACACTCTCGCTTCCGCTGTTGATAATGTTAATTCTCTGGACAGGCATTTCGCCAAGGTTCACGTCATCAAACTCTATGTTGTTCTTGTCCACACGTACACTGCCAATGGTAAAATCATACGCTCCGGCGAAGTCGGCAATCTGGTCTGTCACCACACCTCGCATCGTGAGATAGAACGGTTTGTCCGAAGCGTTGCTGTAAATGGCCGCCTCCTTATGGAAATGTCCTAACTGACGGGCGTCGAAAGTAACCTCGACAATGAAGTTGTCGCCCTTTGAAATTACACCTTTCGGGTAACTTGCCACGACGCAATCGCAACTCGTCCGCACCGTGTCTATCAGCAAGTCGTTGCCTTTGTTGCGAAGTTCAAACTTGGCGGTGACGGGATTTTCATACATCACACTGCCACAATCTATGACTTCATGTTTAGCCGATATGCGCTGGGCGGAAGCACCAGAGGCGGCGAAAGCCAGCACGACGGCGAATATAAGTATCTTTTTCATTATCCAATAATATGTCAAAGTCTCCATGCCAAAGGCGGCATGGAGAGATTTTTTACTTCACTTCGATGGTAAGAGAGGCCGCCCTTGCTGAATATTCGGGGGCGTATGCACACTGCACAGTACACGTACCGGTCTCATACTTGCCCGCGCGGTCGATGTAATATTCGGTTTCTATCACGTGCGTTCCTTTACTCATACGGTCGAAATAGTAGCAAGTTGCGTTGTCTTTCGGTGCACAGTAATATCCGTAGCGGTATCCGCTGAGCTGACTTACAGGCTCCATGCAGGCGGCACGCTTGTCTTTCACCTGCACGTAATCATAGTCGCGGTCGGCCTGAATTGTAACGCGAACCTTTATGCGGTCACCAACTTTCAGGACGGATGCCGGCTTACTGTCTGCCGTCATTACTTCCCTTGTCACGCTGATACCTGCCGATGAAGGTGCGATTGATGACGTTTTCTGCACCGACTGGGCATAAACCGCGCCCCAAGAAGTGCCTTCCGAAGTCTTCGTTGCAGTGAAGACGTTGCCCTTATCGTAGCTTTCGGTCGCCTTCACGTAGCCAAGTCCGGCCGTAGCCTGAGGCATCTCAAGCTGTTTGCCGTCAACGGCAAGCGTGGCGTTTTCGCCACTTTCAAGCACGGCCGTGTTCCCGTCAAGGAACGCATACACAGCGTTAACATTATTGAACGGCGTATCCCAGCCCTGCACACGCTTCTGCATGAGCAACCAACGCTTCATTTTCTCGATGGTGTCGGCATAACCTTGGGCATTGACGAGCTTCATTGCCTCGATTGCCCTGACCTGCGTCGGTATCTTATAATCAAACCAACTGTAACCGGCACGCGGCGAGTCGTAGTAGCGTCCCATCTCTTCCGTCTCTACGGTGTACTCGTCCAAGCTCTTGACATATTCCCCGGCAAGCATCGTTTCGCCACGCTTTGCCAGCACAACAGCCATGATTGCCTTATAATAAAGGTTCAAACCGGTGTTGCGTTCTTTCAACACATCAAGCACAAAGTCGGCTGCCTCACTCTCTTTCGGTGTCGGTTTCCAGTCGCCCAAGGCACAGATGTAAAGGTAGTGCACGGCATTGTAGACATTGACATACACCAAGGCATCCTTGTCCTTGTGCCCCATTGCCTCCTCATATTCCCTCACGAGCGTGTTGCCGAGGAACTTCATACCCTTGGCTACCATGTCTTTCGTGGCTGCCTGTTCGCCCGTCATGGCGTTAAGGCGCACCAACATCTCGGTGACTGACGCCGTAAGATACACTGAGCCGAAAGGCATTCCGGGCCACCAGCACCACGAACCGTCGCCCGGACTTTGCAGTTTGCG
>CALUGX010000007.1 GCA_944320285.1 uncultured Prevotella sp. | reverse complement strand
TGTTTTCGTCGAACATACCGCTGCGCGCGACGTAAAACAGCACGTCGCCGCCCTCCACCCATATGTTCATGCCTACGTCGTGGCCGCCGCAGGGCATCGACCCTGCCGAGTTTTGGCTCGGCGATGTCCACACATAGTCTTCGGGCACGTAGTCTTTGGCTGCGGCGTCAACCGCCGGCAGACAGTACAAGGCCGTTGACAGTATGGCTGTCAATAAGCATTTTGTGTAGCGTTTGTAGTGTCTCATTGTGTTAGAGTTTGATCGATGTTTTGTAATATGTGGCCTTTCGGCGCGCAAAAGGTATCCTTTTATACTGTAAAAGGGCGCCTTTTGCATTCCAAAAGACGTCCTTTTGCAACGTGTTGAAATACAGGCTGTTATGATTGGGTAAGCAAGAACCGTCCAAAAGGGTGGTTTGAGCCGTCCAAACTACCCTTTTGGACGGCCTTTACAATCGGTTTGGACGCTCCTTACCGGAGTGTCATTCCTCCCAGTCGTCTGTGCGGAACGAGCTGACGGGCAGTCCGTCACAATACAGGTCGCCGCAGACCCAGTCCTTGAAGGCGTAGCGCACGGCCACGGGATGCTTCACGGCGTCGCTCTTTACGTACACCTTGCTGCGCTCAATCCAAGCCTTTGCGGGGTGGAACACGCGGTCCTCGCCGGCCACCTCGAACAGGTCGCTCTTAAGACCGTTGCTTCCGTACACCCACATATCGGCGCGGTTGAAGCGCACCACGGCCGTGTCGTTCTGGAACGTTACGTCGCGGAAGTAGGGGCTTTCAGCCGTAATGCCCTCTACGCCGTAAGTCTTCTTCAGAGCGAGCAGGGCAAGGCGCATCCCGGCAAGGTGCTTCTTGCGCGGGTGGATGCCGTATTCGAGACCTGCGTCCATGAGCACTGCCATACCTGAATTGGGTATCATGAGCTCGGCTTTCGACTGCTGTTCGCGCAGGAGTGCGCTGTTCGTAGTCCAGTCGATGAGGCTGTAGTCGTAAGGGGCTATCTGGCAGAAATAGAAGGGAAAGTCGCCCTGTCCCCATTCGGCGCGCCAGCCGCGCACCATCGTTGAGAGCATATCGGCGTAAGTCTTGTAGCGTGGCACGTTGTCTTCGCCCTGGTACCAGATAACGCCGCGCATGGTGATGCCGATGAGCGGATGTAGCATACCGTTGTAGAGTACCGTCGGTGTGCGGTTTTTCGACTTTATGTCGTCTTCCGAGGCCGGTATCTTGGCGTCGGGAAAGGCTTTCAGCCAGTCGGCCCGCATCCAGGCCTCGCACGCCGAGCCGCCCCATGACGTTACGATGAGGCCCACGGGCACGCCGAGGATGCGGCGCAGCTCGCGCCCGAAGTGATAGGCCGTTGCGCTGAACTCGCGCACCGACGCGGGAGACGCTTCGCTCCATTTGCCGCTAACGGTGTCAACGGGAGCAAACCGGCTGTTGCGCTTTACCGTGAACAGGCGCAGTTCCTTGTCGGCACTGTGCAGTATGTCCTCGACGGCGTTCTCAACGGGTTGGTTCTTAAAGCCTTTCATCGGCATTTCCATGTTGCTCTGGCCGGAGCAAAGCCACAGTTCGCCGATGAGGATGTTGTCGAGCACGGTCTGTTCACCGTCCGTCAGCGTGATAGAGTAGGGGCCTCCGGCCTCCGGCGTGGCAATGGCAGTTTTCCATTTGCCGTCCGTCCCGGCCTTGGTCTCGTAGGTTTTGCCGTTCCACGAGGTCGTGATTTTCACCGTGGCCGACGCTTCAGCCGTGCCCCAGAGGTTCGCGTTAGTCTCTCGCTGCATCACCATGCCGTCTGAAAACATCTTCGGCAGCGTTACCTTCGCGTTGATGCCCGTGGTTGCGAGCAGCGCGGTAAGCAGTAATGTTAGTTTCTTCATCTCGTAAATTGATTTTGTAAGCTCCTCCCGACCTCCCTTGCCGGGAGGAGCTTGGTGTGTTTTGTAAGGGTAATGTTTCCCCTCTCCCTTCGGGGAGGGACGGGGAGGGGCTGTTAATATGCGTTTACAACATTGACCGGTCCCAACAGTCCGGCGGGCAGCAGTTCCTTTTCTGCGCGGCGATACTTGCCGTTAGTCCAGATGCCTTCAAACGGCGGTGTGCCCAAGTCGTAGCCTTGCAGGGCGTTGGCCCATGTGTTCACAACGACGATTTTGAGCGAGTTCGTGCCACGCTTCACAGCCTTTGTTATGTCAACTGCGAACGGGGCCGTCCATGCCGTGCCGCAATTCTTTCCGTTTACGTAGACGGTTGCCGTGTTGCCCACGGTGCCCAGGTTGAGCATTATTGTGCCCTTTGGTTTGCGTTGCAGGCGGAATGTTGTCTGGTAGGTGGCGTGGCCGGAGTAGAACTTCACGCTGTTGTCGGCAGACTTGCTCCAGTCAATCAGCGGAGTGGCGTTGATGCGCTTGCCGGTTTCCTCGAAGGCGATGCTCCATTTGTTTTTGTCGAGCGTGAGCAGCGTGGAGCTTTGCGTGGGCATTGCCGTCAGTTTGGCCGGTACAGCCTTGTCTGACAGGATGTAGAAGATGGACCCTCCGACGGGCAGTGTTACGCTTTCACCGGCAGTGTAGACTTTTCCCGTTACGGCGTCGGCGAGATAGCGGTGAGCCCTTTCCGTCCTAAACACGGGTGAGAAGGTGACAGTGGAGTCGGTCTGGTTGCTCAGGAAGTAGACGTCTGCATCCTCGGCAGTGCGGTGCGTGAAGTCTATTCCATCGGGCAGGTCGGCATCGCGCTTGATGCCGAGGCTCGTCAGGTCGGCTTCCTCCCAAGGTTCTTTCAGTACGGGCACGCCCCATTTCTCGATGGCGTTTATGGTGTTCCAGCTCGAAACGATGCGTCCCGGATTCATCTTACGTGCCTGGGGAATGACAAGGGCAGAGTAAACCATGCCGTTCTGGGTGACGAGCTTGCCATCCTTTACCTGCGACTTGCCTAACACGTCATGGTTGAAGGAGTCGTAACGGTAGCCGCGCAGCGGGTTGACCCAGTGCTCGGCCTTGGTCATGTTGGCCGTGTGGGTTACGCCCACCGGACTTACTTCGAGCGGTTGGCCTACGTTGGCGAGGCGGTTGCGCTCGCGTTCTTTGGTCGTTTCGCTGTAAAGTCCGGGCAGGGATGTGATTAATCGCTCTGGCAGAATTGAGCGTCGCGGCGTCTCGTCGCCGGTGTAGACGGCAAGGTCAACCACCGGTTTGCCGTATTGCAGCAATGACTGGCAGCGCGATATGTAGCCGGTGAATGCAGGCATTTCTCTCCACCAGGTGTTGTCGCGTTGGAAGAATGTGCCTATTCCGTCAAGTGTCATGCCGGGACGGCGGTCGGTCCAGGGGTTGTGCGTGTTCACGTGGAACACTATGGCGTTGATGCCCGTGCAGTAGTTGCGGTCGAGCAACGGCTTCAGCAGGGCGAAGTCTTCGTCCCACGTGCCGCGCACCTCGGTGAAGCCTTCGGCCTGTATGATGTTTTTGCCGTAGATGTGGGCACCGCTCACGGCGTCGAGCATATCGTTGAGTTTATCATGTGTAGGACTGTTCAACCAGAACTCGCCCATCGGGTAGTCTGCGTGCTGGTAGTGGAGCAAGCCGTCGCTCACCATTGTCGGAGCGACGCATTCGGCAGAGAGCTTGCATCCGTATCGCTTGCCGAGCGTCGCCACCTCGTCGAAGAAGATGTCATTGATGAGTTCGGCGATGGTCTGGCGGATGTCGCGCAGCACTTTCTCTGACTGTTCAGAAGTGCCGATGGGCACACCGGCGTAGAGCGGAAGCCACTGCATCAGGTCGTAGCCGCGGCGACGGCGGAACTCTTCTGCGAAGTTTTCGCTCCAGTTTTGACTGCCGCATTCCCAACTGTCAACGTGTATGCGGGTGAGTACTCTTTTTACGATATCAGCCGGGGCGTGCCTGTATATGTTGGCGAACCAGTTGTCAAACTGTTTCCGTATAGCCTCGCGTGAGAACTTGTCGCACTCTAAACCGCGTCCGCCGCCTCCCGTGGCGTTGACGTGTCCCGTAGTGGTGTGCCCCATGCGGAGTATGTGCCAGCGGCCTTTTGGCAGGTTGATGGTAAACGGCTTGTCTAAAAAGTCAGATGAAAGCAGTTTGCCTGTGAGGTTGATAACCTTGTCCCTTGGTATGCACTCGTTGTCTGACACGGGGAAATATTCGGACACGCGCCACACCTTTCCCGACTTGCCTTCATACCCGTCTATCACAGGCTCGGAACCAAGCACGAGGTTGGCGACTTTCAGATTGGGCTTCCATTTTGCCGCGTCCATGTCTTCTGAGCCTGGGTCGCTGCCTTCAGGCGTCCAGTGGAATTTGAAGAAACGGGCGGTTGTGGCCGGTATTGAGTAAGTGGCGTAAGCGTCGGTGTTCTGCCAGCCTTGGCGCGCAGGGCTTATTTCACGTATGAAACGGTAGTCTACGCCGTCGTCAGAAGCGTACACCTTGAACCTGTGGGCTTGGTAATTGTTGCCTCCGGTGATGATTTCAACGCTGCGCAGGGTGTAAGGCTCGTCGTATGACATGATGATGTCGCACGGCTCGGAAGAGCGGTATGGGAACTCAACCGATGCCTTAGGCTTGCGCTCGTCTGCGTATTCGGCAGGATAAGCGAATGTCGTTATGTCTTCATAATATCCTTCTTTGCATTCCGGGCGGGGCAATGTTATTTCTTGTTCGCCGCCCGAAACGATTGTGTCAGACCACACGACACGTTGCATCGACTCTTCGGGAGTAATCCACGGGCCGCCTCCGAGGGCGAAGCCGTCAGAGAAGTGAATTCCCATTTCGAGGCCGAGCTTGTCGGCTGTGCGGAATGCTGTGTCCATACGCTTCCACCATTCGGGCGACAACTGGCGGCTTGTGCCGTTGTATTGACTCCCGTCGCTAACGTCCTTTATGGGCATAAGGTAAAAACCTTTGATTCCTGCGTCGTGCATGGCTTCAAGATCCAAGCGTATGCCTTCATCCGTAACGCAGCCGTACATCCAGTACCAGAACGTCCAAGGAGCGGCTTCTTGTGACGGTGAATTGAAACGTTTATACCATTCAGGAGTGTTCTCCTGAATGGTAGTTTGCGCCGTTGCCGGTGTCAGCGTGGCACAGGCAACGAGTATTGACATAATCTTTCTCATGCTCATTCAAAGTGTAATGTGACTTCACCGACGTGTGTCCCGCGTGCCCAAACAGGCTGCGCCGACGGGCCGTTGAGGTCTGTTGTGTTCACCTTGTTGCGGACTGCGGGTATCACCTGCATCAGGCTGATGCCTGTTTCAGGCAGCGTGTAGAGCAGCTTGTCGCGTCCGTCTCGCGGTTGGAATACTCCTACGTATTCGCAGTCAGTTCCCGGCTGTATTGTTATAGTGCCGGTGTTGGTCTTTAACTTCATCCATTGTACACCGGCAAAGTATCCCTTGAATTCCGGGTAAGTGAAGCTTTCACCCGGTATTGGGTCGTTGTAGTCGTTGCTCCATATTCCGAGTTGTGGCCCATGCAGGCGATTCTGCCATACGCGGTAAGGGCCGTGGCCGAGCCATTGTTTGCTTTGCACTTCAGCTTCGGGCAAATCGAACTTCACGCCCATAAGGTCTACTACGCCGTTGAAGCAATATGTGTAGATAAGACGTGCCCCGCCGTCGGGAGCGATGTGCCATTCCGCGTTCTGGAGCGAGCCGAGAGCGTATTCGGCTGTTACGATGAGAGTGTCGTTTTCGCCATCCTTGCTCGTAAGTTTGACGAACTTGCCTTGGTCCATGTACTCTGTATAAGTGGTCTTTTTCTTTTCGGCTTCGGGGTCGTCATGGTTGTAGAACTGGTCGAACGACCTGTCAGAACGGCGGTAAGCGAAGAACTTGGGGCCTCCGTTGAACTTGTAATCACCCTTTGAAGTTGTCACGCTTGAGAGCGTTCCGTTCTCAGCCGAGAAAGTGTAGGTTACGTTACCGGCCTTAACAACGTTGTTGCTAAACGTCGGGCGGTTGCCTTTTGCCGTACTTTCGTAAATGTTATCGGCGTTCTTAAGCTTGAAAACCCATGTGAAAAGCTCGTTGCCATACTGGTCGGTTGCTTTAATGCTGAGTGCGTCGGCATCTGAAGGAGCTGCTGCTATGCTGATAGTTCCCTTTGAGTCGGGGGCTATGTTTGCGCCGTTGACCGTTCCGCTTTTTACTGTCTTGGTGTCGTCACCTACGTATTTCACGTATGAATAATCAAATTTGCACTTGTCAAGTGACAGGAAGTTGTAATGGTTTTCGACGTCAAGTGTGCCGTTGAAGTTGGCCGGCATCGACACTTGCACGGGACTCCAGATTTGCTTTACCGTGTAGTAGCTGCCTTCCTTTTCGTGGTGAGGCCCTACGATGCCGTCAGCCCCGTAGTTGCCTACGTTGTCTATCATGTTGTTAAGGTCGGTGCGCACTACTCCTTCATCGGCATAAGCCCAAATAAAGCCACCGGCGCAGCGCGGCCATGAGCGCATCAGTTCCCAGTAGTCATAAAGTCCGGCACCGGCTCCTCCATCGTAAAGGGCGTGCAAGAACTCCGTAGGCATGAAGATTTCAGGCCTGCGCATATGCTCCTCGCTTTCGCCGTAAGAGCGGTAGTGCATGGTTTCGTATCCTCCGAAGTTGCCTTGTGGATGAAGGACGGGACGCTTCTGTATGTCCCATTTATGGAACTCGCCGTCCAGCTCGGTGTTCCATCCCTTCTCGTTTCCGTTGCTCCACCATATCACGCAGGGATGGTTAACGTCACGGGTGACCATTTCCTTGATGAGTTTCTGGCCGTTGATTGTCTCGTGGTGGCCGTGCCATCCGCTAAGTTCACTCATCACGTATAGACCGAGACTGTCGCACGCATCGTAAAACTCCGGGTCGGCAGGATAATGTGAGAGGCGCACAGAGTTCATGTTCATGCTCTTGATAAGTTCCACGTCGGCAATGTTCAGCTGCTTGTTGAGTGTACGTCCGCTTTCAGGCCAGAAGCTGTGGCGGTTCACGCCTCGGATGTTCACTTTCTTCCCATTGATGTAAAGGCCGTCACCGGCACGTGTCTCAATGGTGCGGAAGCCGAACTTGTCTTTCTCTATGTGCAGTGTCTTGCCGTCGGCGTCAATCAGGGCGAACTCCACTTGGTAGCGGTTGGGTGTCTCGGCGGTCCACAGTTTGGGGTTGTTTACCTTGAACGTAACGTCGGCATGGTCGCTTCCTGGCCTTAAGTTTGTGGTGTTCTCGGATACTTTCTTGCCGTCCATATCGCTGATAGTGGTGCGCACCTTTGCTCCTTCGAGCGTGTGGTTAATCAGAACGTAAGCGTTGAACGACCCGTCGGCCTTGGCGTCAATGGCCGTGCGCTCGATGTTTATGGCAGGTTTGCACACGATGAACACCGGGCGGAATATGCCGCCGAAGTTCCAATAGTCGGCACGGCGTTCTGCAAGGTTTACGCCGGCGTTGGTACTTTCCTTGCTTACGGTTACTTCGAGCAGGTTTTTCTTGTCGCCGAAGAATACGCGGTCGGTTACGTCGTAGGTTATGCGGTAGAACGCTCCTTGGTGCAGGTCGCCGGCCTTACGCTTGTTAATCATCACCTGCGTGTCGGTCATAGAGCCTTCAAATACGAGGTCGATGTGATGGTTGGCCCATTCTGCGGGCAGCGTAAACTCGTATTTGTACATTCCTTTCTCGTCAGCAATGCCGTCAGGGAAGGGTTTGCCGTAAAACTTCATTCCATACTGGTAGGTGCCGAAGCCTTGGAGTTCCCAGCATGAGGGTACGCCGATTTTCGTCCACTTGCCTGAATTGTTGCCGCCGGTACAGTAAAAGTCCCACTGCACCATGTCATCACTGCCGCGTCCGCTGAGGTATTGGCGTTGCGTGTAGACGCTGCCCTGGGCATAAGCCCCTGACACGGCAGACGTTAATAATAACGTTGAAATCAATAACTTTCTCATATTATTTTTGTTTTATTATTCCATGTCGTTTAATTTGAAGTCCCGGTGTCTTATTTGGCTTTTGTGAACCTTATGTGCAGTTCGTGGGGCTCTTGCGGTATGCTGTATTTTGTCAACACGCCGGGGCCGCAGCTGCTGTTGCCGAGTCCCATCACGGCGGCGTCGATGTTGAGGTAGACGTTGGCGTCTTTCACCAAGTCACAGTCGTGCGTCGTGGTTGAGAGCTGCTGTATGGAGTAGGGCAGGGCGGAGAAAGAGAAGGGCTTGCCGCCTTCTGCCGTGACTGTCCATCCGCGGCCCTTGCCGTCGGTGATTGTCACGCTTGCCGTCTGCTCATGGTTGCCAGAGTCTTGCGGGCGGGCGTAATGTACATATTCTTTATCCACCGAATTGCTCCAAAGGCCTATACGGGCAGCCTCCAAGCGGTCTGGGTATGTGTCTTGCAAGCCCATTCCGTACCAGCTTAACCGTGTCATGCCGGCGGGCAGTACGAATGTGTTGCCCATGCAGGGTAGCGGCGGCAGCGTGCCTTCCGGTGTGTAAACGGCGTGGAAGTCAACCGAGCCTTCGGTGTCCATCGTATATGTGTAGTCCGTGCGGATGCTGCCGGCTGCGTATTTGCATACGGTGGATGTGGTAACGGTGACGGTGCCGTCGGCGTTGGCCTTGGCTTCAATCGGTTTCACGACCGACGTTCCAGGCGCGTCTAAGCGATTGTTCTTCCAGTCTTTGGCAATCCAGTTGCCAAATCCCTTGTCGTTGTCCGTCGGTGCGCGGAAGAAGTGCGGACGCACCATGTCAAACCATTTCTTTGCCTCTTCGATGTCGGCCTGCTTGCCGGTTTTCAGCTCTTTGGCCTTGAATGCGTCGGCGAGGCGGTCGTTGAGGGCAAACTGTTCGTTGCACACCTCGTGTCCGGCAGCCGCCCAGGGTGCGTCGGCTTTCAGTCGCACGCTGATGTTCAGTCGCACGTCTTTGTCAGCGTCATATTTCAGCGTGGGCAGGGTGAAGCTTTCGAGCGTGCCTTTCCTGGTCACCTTGCCGTTTTCCGTGATGTTCCAAAGGAATGTGTAATTGTCAATGTCGGCGTGCTCATCGCGTTTTATTATGTTGATTTTGTTGCCTTCAAGTGTCAGTTTTACGGGCGTATAAACAGCTTTCACCTCGTAATATTTGGGCGTCGGTTCGCAGGTTGATGTCACGATGCCCTTTATGCAGAAGGCTCCAAGGTTGGGCGCGTCGCCGAAGTCACCGCCGTAGGCCACCATCGTCTTGCCGTCATCGCGTTTCTTGAAGATGCCTTCATCGGCCCATTCCCAGATGAAACCGCCCAGCATACGCGGATGGCTGTATATTTCATCCCAGTAATCTTTGAAGTTGCCGAGGGCGTTACCCATAGCATGGGCGTATTCGCTGGTGAGCACGGGGCGGTTGTCGTTGTTTTTTTGTGCGATGGAGAGCAGGCGCTCCCAGCGTGCATTCTCCGGCCTTTCCATGTTGTTGTCTTTCACTCCGGGGTTGAGGTATTCCGCTTGCACGCGCGGATAAAAACGGCTTATCACGTCTACCGTGGCCGGGTCTTTGCTGTCAGGCCCTTGTGCTCCCTCGTAGTGGACGAAGCGTGTTGGGTCGTATTCCTTTATCCAAGCCCCCGTTGCAGCGAAATTAGGTCCCCATCCTGACTCGTTGCCAAGCGACCAGAATACCACGCAGGCATGGTTGCGGTCGCGTATCACAACGCGCTGCGTCCTGTCCATGAAGGCGGCTGCCCACGTAGGGTCGCTTGCCAGCTGGCCGCGCAGTCCGTGTTCCTCTATGTCCGCCTCGTCCATGACGTACAGGCCGTACTTGTCGCACAGCTCATACCAGCGCGGGTCGTTGGGGTAATGGCAGGTGCGCACGGCGTTGATGTTGCATTGCTTCATCAGTTTTATCTCGCGCTCCATGCGTTCCATAGTCATCACCTTGCCTGTCACGGGGTCCATCTCGTGACGGTTTACTCCGCGGAAGCGGGTGGGTATGCCGTTGACGAGGAAGCGTCCGTCCCTTATCTCAAGCCGTCTGAAGCCGATTTTCGTCTCCGCGCGTTCTATAACGTTGCCCGTGCTGTCAACTAAGGCCAACTTCAGAGTGTAGAGGTTGGGCGTTTCAGCCGACCATTTCAGCGGGCTCTTTACCCTTGCGCTCATCCATCCGTAGGGGGCGTATCCGCGTTGCGGGTTGCGCTCGTTCATGATTTTGCCTTTGTGGTCGAGGTTGAGCATGGGTACGGCTTCCTGTTTCAGGGTGCTGTCGAGCACAGCTTTGCCGTCGGCGTCGTAGAGCATCGCTTCCACGTGGAATCCCTCTCCGCGCTGCCCTTCGATGACGGACAGTTCGGGATGGATTACCAGCGTGGCGTCGCGGTAGTCGTCGTCGATTAGTGTGCGCACGCCGAAGTCGCGTATGCGGATTTTAGGCGTGGCATAAAGGTATATGCCACGGTGTATCCCGGCGAGGCGCCACATATCCTGGTCTTCAAGGTAACTGCCGTCTGAATATTTTAAAACTTTCAGTGCAATGAGGTTTTCGCCGCTCTCCAAGTAGGGCGTCAGACGGAACTCTGCCGGCTCCATGCTGCCCTCGGAATAGCCTACCTCCTTGCCGTTGACATAAACGTAGAACGCGCTCGCCACGGCGCCGAAATGGATGTACACCTCTTTGCCGTGCCAGCCGTCAGGCAACGTGAATGTGCGGCGGTAGCACCCCGTGGGGTTGCGCTCTATGAAAGCCGTGTATTTCTTCTTCGGCTCTTTCATTACGAATGGCGGGTCGATTTTGAACGTATAGCCCGAACTGCTGTAAATGGGCGTGCCGTAACCGTTCACCTCCCAGTCGCCAGGCACTTGGAAGGTGCCCCATCCCGTGTCGTCAAAGTCTTTACGGTAGAAGTCTTCAGGCTGTTCGCCGGGCGTCTTTGTCCAGTTGAACTTCCACATACCGTCGAGCGACATCAGCCTGTCACCCGGTGACGTGGCGTAAGGAGTGAAAGCGGCTCGCGCCGGTTCGCGGTTGATTGACAATACGTACTGGTTCTCCCAGTCGTGCGTTTGTCCCACGGCGGCTGTCGAACATACGGCGAGCGTAGCTGTCAGAAGGAAATGTCTCATCATTATATGTCTTTTGTTTTATTGCGGTTAATGTATTTTGGGTGGTAAAGATTTCGCCTGAAATGCAAAAGGCGGCAAATCGCACTGCAAAAGACGGTCTTTTATACGGCGAAAGGTGGCCTTTTGCACGGTAAAAGGCCGCCTTTTGCAATGCGTTGAGTATCAGGGTGTTACTCAATCGTCAATTTGTCAAACAACATCTTGTCAAGTCCCTCGCCGGTAAGCGTCACCACGTAGCTGCCTGCATTTATCTGCGAGCCAGTGGTTATGCTGGTGTTACGGCGCTTGGTCTTCTTCTCAGGCGTCTTGACAAAGGTGATGTCGTCTTCCTTGTAGACCACTCCGTTCAGGTCGGTAATCTTCACGTGTAGCGTTCTTTCGGCCTCCGGGTTGTAGTAACGGAAACGTATCGCGTAAACGCTCGCCACGCCGACGTTGAAGTTCCACGTCATTGTGCCGTCCTTTATCATGCCGTCAACGCTTATGCCGCCGGTGTTTCGGGGCGGCAGCAGGCTGTCCGGCATCTGTACGAGGATGTCTTTGTCAAAGTTCTTCCACAGGTCGGGGTCTTCTATTTCGGGGTAGTCGGCGGCGGCTGTCGAGTCTTTTGAGGCTATTGCTATTGCCGAGATAATGGCTTGTCCGGCGTTTACCTTTGGGAAGTTTATTTTGAGCCTGTTGCCGGGCACGTGTACGTCCAGCACGCGCTTGTAGGGCTTTGCGTAGCGCGCTTGTGCCCAGATGTCGAGGTCGCGGATGTAAGTGCTGTCGTTGATTGCCACGTCAAAGAGGCGCAGACCTTCGTAGTCGGTCTTCTCGCTCTGGCCGGGGCCGTACCACGGCTCGATGAAGTAAAGCTCTACGCGATAGTCGCCTGGACGCACGGGGAACGAGTAGAACAGCTCGTGACGGCCGAAGCGTGACGTGCGGAACAGCGGCGACACGGGCAGCAGCTGGTTAGACGTCTGGCTGGCTTGGAACGGACTCGTCTCTTTCGGGAACTTGTCGCCCCACGAACGTGACCATTTTCTGTTGTCTTGTGTCCATTCCGTAGCCCAGATGTCGGTGTAGGTGTCGCCTCCACAGTTGATGTTGTATAGGTAGAAATACCCGTCGGCGGGTTTCAGTATCCGCTCGTTCCAGCTGCGGAACGATGGCATCGCCAGCGTGTCGGCGGCCACGGCCTTGCCGTTATGGTAGGCGGTGGCTATGAGCAGGTCGCCTTTCAGCTCAGGGTCGCGCCATTTGAACAGCGTCGTACTGTCGTCCCTTGTCTTTTGTTCCTTCCACCATCCGCAGCTCAGGGCTACGGAGTCGCAGTTGCTGTAGACGCGGATTTCTTCCGGAATGTTGGCGAGTGTGGAGTCAACCGTGCCGTTAGCCTTGGCTGTTTGTTTGCGTATGAACTTCTCGGCGTCGAACGGCACTATGTAAACCATCTGTTCCTTGTCCTTCGGAGTGTAACGCGATTTGTACATATAGAAAGCGTCCGTAGGCTGTTCCCATGTGGTGAATATGCCTTTGTGGTTGAACGGGCCAACCTTGTCGATGCGCCTCAGTCCTTCGTCGGGTTGCCGGCGACCAGGGTTGTCGTGGCTTTGCAGTATCCATTGGAACTGGCCGCATACGCTGTCTTTTACGCTTTCAGCCAGCTGTGCCTTGCGTTCCAGTATGTCGCAGAATTTCTCTTCGGTGTAGCGTTCGCCCGTATGGTTGCCTACTGTACGCCATGCGCCGTATTCGCCGTTGAGCAGCTGGTCGTCGCGTTTCAGCTCGTTGGCGTAGTTTTCGAGCTTGCCGCCGTAGGTTCCGCTCCAGTTCTGCACCACGTTCCAGTCGGCCCCGTCGCCTCCGTTGCAGGTGGTTACCAAGCGCATGGCCTCGCACATCGGGTCAAGTGACTTGATAATCTCGGTGCATTCCTTTGCGAAGTCGGCCGGCAGGGTGCTCTCGTTTTGCAGTCCCCACAGTATTATGGACGGTGAGTTGCGGCGTTCCTTCACCCACTGCACCAAGTGACGCTTGAAGCTCTCGCGGAATTGGGGCGTGTCATACCATATATGGGCCGAGAACTGCGGCCACCACAGCAGGCCTTCCTTGTCTATAAGGTCTTTGTAGCGTAGGTTGTGGGGCTGGTGGGCATCGCGGAACGCATTGAAACCGGCGTTCTTCACTTCCTTGATACGGGCGTCTATTTGTGCGTCGGAGAAAGCATGGCTTTGGCCAAATTCATGCTCGTATTCGCACACACCGTTGATGAATATCGGTTTGCCGTTCATGTAGAAACGGTTGTCGCCGTCCTTCCTGTTCAGCGGCCAGCTTGACGTTCGCACGCCGAACGGCGTCACGAGGTCGTCGGTAGCCTTGTTGTTGCGTTTTATTATGGTGTTCAGCGTATACAGGTATGGGTCCTCCGCGCTCCAACGGCGGGCGTCTGTGATGGCGGCCGATTGCCTTACTACCTGCATTTCGCCAGGTTTCAGGGTAATGTTGTCAGTCAGGCGGATAACTTGTTTGCCGCTTTTGTCGCATATTTTGCTTATTACGCTGACCGTATCCACTGTCTCGCCGTAGTTTTTCACTTCCGTTTCAACGTACAGGCTGTCGGCTGTGGCGTTGTTCCAGATATGTGTTCCGTAAGGCTCTATTCGTGTTTTATCGGTGACTTCAAGCACTACGGGGCGGTATATGCCGAACGGTTGTGAGCCTTCGCTGAAGCCCCATTCTGAGCTACAGCCGCCGCACACCCAGGGCATATCGGTTATCCCCTTCGGATGTGACACTCTTACTTCAAGTTCGTTTTCGCTCCCCTTGCGCACGTACTTGGTTATGTCAATGGTCTTCGTTGTGCGGCCTATGTCGTAATTGCCAAGACGCTTACCGTTGAGGATTATTTCGGCGTATGTGCCTACGCCCTCGAAGCGTATGAAGTATTGTTTTCCTTCCATGTTCGGGGCCATGAATTTCTTTTCAAATGTTGCGCGTCCGTGCAGATTGCCGTGTATCTTCTGCAAGGCACCGTAGTAGTCGTCTAAGTTGTAAGGTATGTCCCTTGTGAAAGTCTTGCGGTCGAATGTGATTTTCCAGTTGTCGTTAAGCGAGGCTGTAAAGCGTTTGCCTGTGGCGTTAGGGGTGGGGAAGTTTACTTCGCTCTTGCCCATTGGCTTGCTCGTGGCTACGGCGATGCCGCGCTGGTCGTGGTTGTTTACGGCGCAGTAGAAGTGATACACCACTCCGTTATGATATATCACGCAACTTTTGTGGGCGAACATCTCATCGTAAGGTTTCGATGGTATGATAAGGTCTTCACCCTGCCAGTCGGTCCAGTGTATCAGGTCATAGCTGGCGGCGAAGGTGTTGAAGGCGTTGTATTCGCGCGTGGGGTTGAACGCCGAGAAATAGAACATTATGTAAAGATTGCCCATCTTTACGATTTGTGCGTCGCCGGTTATGGTTCCGTCACTGTCGTGGGCGAATACGGGGTTGCCCTTGTAACGGCGCCATTTTTTCATATCGTTGGAGAAGGCGATGCCGACGCGCTCGCCCTTCGGGTGTGTCTCGTCCTTTCCTCCGGCGTTGTAGAACATGATGAACTGATATCCGAACTTCTCTTTGTCTATTATGTAGACGGTGCTCTTGTACTGTGTCATCTGCTCCCACCACTGTGCATTCTTGTCGGCGTATGACAATATGGGCTTCTTGTAAGTTTCCCACAGGTGGGCTTTTGTTACGTCGCCTTCGGTGGATGCCAGCCCTATGCTCAGCGGGGAGTTCACGGCCTCGTAGCCTGTGCCCGCTCCTCCGATGTAAGTCATCCAGTAACGATCCTTGAACTTTTGTATGTTGTAGCTACCGCCCCATTCGTAATCTATCAACGATGGGAAGCCGCCGCGCTGGTTCATGTCCCATCCCTCGTTGCCGAAGGCCAGTATGCGCCCCAGTGTTTCCCAGTGTAGCAGGTCGTCGCTCTTGGCGAGCCATGTCTCATAACCGCGGCCGTTGGTTCCGTTAGAGCCGTTGTAGCATACATAGGTCATATACCACGTGTCGCCTTCGCGGAACACCGTGGGGCAGTCAATCTTGCGGCTGTTGCTTTCGGGGGCTACCACTAATCCGTATTTATATGGAGTCCTTACTTTTTCATACACTTTACGCATATCCTCTTGGCTGACAACCGTCTGTACGGCTGGCTGTGTCTTGGTGCGTCTCCGGTTCCCGTTTTGTGCGTGAGAGTCGGTCGCGATTAGTAGTAATAAGATGAAGATTATGTTTCTAACTATTTCTTTTTTCATATAGGCATTTGTCGTATGTGTTCCGCCTCGGTTTTTGCGGAGTTGCAAAACATGGCATATTAGCTTGCAAGAGGTGTCCTTCTATCGTGTAAAAGGTGGTCTTTCGCGGTAAAAGGGCACCTTTTGCAAGTCTGTAGGTTTTCGGTTATGTTATTTCATGAACAGCCAGTCAACCTCGTTGCTAAGTCCGTTGAGGCGGGCGTCCCTGATTTTCAGGTCGGTAGATGTAAATCCGGCCACCATGATGATGCCTTTCGGCAGACGGATGGTGTGGTGTCCGGGGTTAAGGTGGTATGCGTGTATGTTGACAATCGGCATATTTGACATACTGATTGCATTGCTGATGACGGGCTCTGCCTGGCCGAACTCGTTGCCTGTGGCGTCGGTTTCAAGTTTCGGAGGACTTGCGAACTTGTTTTGGTCGTCGATGAAGAAGCCCACGAGCATCTTTACCGGCTTGTCGGTCTCAAACTCGACAACTCCTCCGTTGATGCGTGTGGTGTCGCGGTTGAGCACCAAAGCCTCAAGGCCTTCAAGTTCAGGAGCGAGTGAGTCGATTGCTTCGTCTCGGTTCTCGAACAGCTTTGCTCCCTTCGTCAGTTTCACTCTTTGGTAATTGCTGATGAGTTTCACATCGGCGTTCTCTGCCTTCACGAGGTTTACATCCTTGCTGTTGTCTTTCTTCGGGGAAGCCAGCATCTTGATGTTAGCCTTCAGACTTGCCAGCTCGTCATCGTAAACGGGCACCATCTCTTCCCATGTCTTGAATTTGCCGTCGTCTCCGCCCACGGGTATTCGGCGTTGCGACGTCTGCATACTGTTGGCGTAGAGGTATGTGTCTTTGGTCTTGTTGACAAGTTGGGAGTAGTAGTCATTGCTCTTTTCGAGCAGAGGCACGGCCTTGTTGAGGTAGTCAAGGTCTTTGCTCCACTTGTAGTTAAGCACTTGCTGGGCTGCCAATACCTTATATTTGAAGGAGTATGCGAAGTCCTTGTAACAGTTAATGTCGTTCACGAGGCGGTTGAACTCGTCCTTGTTCTTGGTTATTTTGTCACCAATTCCGCTGATTGCAGCCACGGCTTTGTCGCCGTGGGCCACGCATTGGTCTACGATGTCGAGCGGGAGTTCGCCTTCATGTTTTTCGTTTTTCCATTCTTTCTCCACGTATTCGATGAGTTTCTCACCCTTTGGACCGCAGCTC
Organism: uncultured Prevotella sp.; assembly: GCA_944320285.1. GTDB lineage: Bacteria > Bacteroidota > Bacteroidia > Bacteroidales > Bacteroidaceae > Prevotella. Next base: position 30,569 of record CALUGX010000007.1, on the reverse strand, counting down.
TGGTAGAACTCTTCATATACGGTGTACTTGTAGGGGTTCACGAGCTGGCTCATCTTCATGCCGAGAAGGAGCGTCTGGCGGTTGCCTTCGGTTATGCCAAAGCGCCTCAACAGCTTTGGTGCAATCTCTCCATATTCGTCGTATGCTTCGACTATGCGCTTCGCCGTGAGCGTGTCCGTTCCGTAATAGTCAGCCAGGCGCTTTTCCCAATACGCCTTGTCGTCGCCGCGGTGACAGTTCCACGAATAGCGTCCCCAGGCTGCGTACCACATCCAGTCGCGGTCGATTTGTAACTGTCGCTGGCCTCCGGGCAGCTTATCGGCTGTGTAGGGCCAGTCCCAGTAGCTTGCCTGCGGGTACAGGTGAAGGCCATTTGCTCCGTGTACGCGGTGCATCGCCTGTACTGCTTTTTGCGTGAAAGCCGGCGAACTCCAGCGGAACGGTTCGAGGTTGGCCAGAATGTGCACGTTGCTGATGTGTATCGGTGCAACGCTGCTGAGCTGTTTCTGTGTCTCACCCCACGGTCCGCCGGGCTCGTATGTCGTCAGTGACTCGCCGTTATATTTTGTCATGGTGTAGATATTCTTGTATAACGGCAGTGACTCCTTCAATACGAGTGGCCCGTCAGTATCGTGTGAGCGCAGGATGATGGGCGGCTCGTCAGTTCGTCCCGATGCTTTCAGCCCGTCCTTTATGCCCGGAATGATTGTTTTAGTCATCCATTCAACGTCGTCTTCGATTGTCGCCATAGCCTCGCCGAGGCAAATCAGGAAGCCTACATTGGGATATTTCTCAATGAAAGCGGCTATGCTCTTGCGTGTGTAGTCGCTGATAAGCGGTGTGATTGGGCGGTTGCGGTCTTGTGTTACGATGCCGTAATGGTCGGCAAATGGCTTTGACAGGATGATGTTGTAGAACATCTGTATTATGCGGATGCCGCGTTTTTGCGCTTCGGTGGTGAGGAATGTGAACATTTCCTGGTTCTTTTCCATTGTGGCGTCGTCCACTTCGGCGGCGAAGGGATAGTCCTCCAGTTTCACGAGCGAGGCGAACGGGTGGCCGTTCCATAGGAACACGGCGTTCATGTTGTCGGCAGCGAGCATATCGAGGTACTTTATCCATAGTTCCTTGTCATAGAACCACGGGAAGTTTTCCGGCGTGTAAGGATATTCATACACCTTGTGGCCGGGCAGGTAGACTGTTTTTTGAAGGCCTACGCACGCTCCCCTGATTTTCATTTCGGGAGCGTCCACTATGATTTCGGGCGTTTCAAGGTTGCCGTATTGACCGAAATATTCGAGCAGACGGTTTGTGCCGTAGATTGCTCCCGAAGCGTCGTTGCCGGTGATGTTGATTTTCTTGCCTTTCCTTGTGATTGTATAACCTTCTTGGGGAAGGTTAGCCGAGGCGTCGGCTACATTGATGTTTATTTTATATCCCTTTTGCATTGCGGGGACATACTTCTCTACCAGGGAGGCCGCGTATTGCGTTTGCGGCACACCTTCTTGGCTGGTAACTTTTGTTGTTGTGCTTCCACAACTCGCCAAAACTAACGCGATGCTTGAAAGCAGTAGGTTGCGTGCTGTTTTCATAAGTTCACTGTTGTTTCTTTTCCGGGTTGTATTTCTATTTCTTTTTTATTTTCTCCATTGCCTATTATAAGCGTGCCGAGGCCTCCGTCGGCTTTTACGGTGACAGATTTCTTGTCCATCTTGACATACACTGTGCCGAACGGGGTGGGCACGTTGCCCTCCATCCATTCCAGTCCTCCGAGCGTCGGTTTCACTGTATATTCTTCGTATCCGGGTTTTACGGGCTCTACGCCAAGGTAATACCTGCCCAAAAGGTAAATAGGACTTGCTCCCCAAGCGTGGCAGAGGCTCTTGCCGTAGGGACGGCCGTACATCGCCAGTTTGTCGCGTCCGTGCTCGTCGGGGTTGTATTTTTCCCAAAACGACGTGGCGCCTTCACGCAGCATTCCTCCCCAATAGGCCTTCATTTCCTTCATCACACGGTCTTGTTCGCCGAGCATACACAGGGCTTCAAGCTCGTAGAACCGCATATAAGGAGTGGTTATGCGCAGAACATTGTCGTTGAGGATTACCGAACGCTTTACGGCCTCCTGCTTTTCTTTGTCAAGATAGCCGTACATTATGGCGAACATATTGGGGTAACGGAACACTTCCGTGCTCTGTCGTCCGTTCTTACGGTTGTGTATCAAGGCTTGTTTTTCCTCGTTCCAGAAGTAGGGCAGCAGCTTTTCGCCCAATTTGTCGGCAAGTTCCTTGTATCTTGCGGCTCCGTCTTTGTCGCCGACAATGGATGCTACGGCGGCTGTTGTCTCAAGTGACTTTCTGAAAAGGATTTGCTCGAAAGCCAGCTGGCCTTGCTTGTCCATAGGTTTGTCGGCCCAGTCAACGAACACCCAGTCGCCCGTCAGTCCATCAACCATGCCGTCCTCGTCGGTGCGTCCCAGCACGTAGGCCATATAAGTCTGCATCGTCGGGTAGATTTGTGTCAGGAAATGGCTGTCTCCGCTGTAAAGGTAATAGTCGTAAATGGAATTGAACCAATAGAAGGTGTAATCCATTATCGTGTTGATGTGGCTCGTTATCGGGGCTTTGCCGGCGAGCAACCACGTGGTGCGCTTCACCATTTCATTGTCGTTGAAGAGGTAGAAGTTCATCAGGTAGCTTTGTGATGCGTCGCCGCTCCACACCCAGCGGTCGCGTTTTATGCCGTCGATGAAAAATTCGCGGGCTGTGAGCTGCATAGTGTAGGCTCCTATTTCCCAAATGCGGTTAAGTTCCTCGTCGTTGCATCTGAACGTGCCGTGTTCCGTCTCAGGCATATATTCATAGTCCATGCTGATGTCGGCCACGGAGCATCCCGCCGTTTCAACGTATATGTAACGGAAAGCCTTGCTGTTCTGTAAGGTGTATTTGTCAGTCAAAGGGAAGCTTTTTCCGGTGGCGAGGTCGGTGATTTTGCCGTCGGCAACCACGAGTTTGTCGAGCGTTTCACAATGCTCCTTGTCCCTTGCTTCTTCTTCGCTCTCACCGTAGAAGATGTCTATCGGACCTTCGCCTTTGATGCCGTGGAGAATGGCGAAGCCGAAAGTCTCCTTGCCGAAGTCGTAAAGCCCGTTGTCGTTGCTTACAGATGTTTCGTGCCTACGTGCAAGCCTGAACCCTGACGGGAGTTCTTCCGGGGTGTCAAAGTTCCATCGCCCGGCCTTCATGTATACCGTTGACGATGTGTCGCTCGCCTTGCCGCTTTCGTCTATCCATTCTTTGTCCTCGAACGTCACGTTCCATGTCTCGTCCGTTTTTACGGTCTTTCCGTTGAGGTATAGGGCCGGCGGAGTTGCCTGGTTGTGCACTTTTATGTTAATATTATGCTTGCCGGCAGTGATGGTGAACTGCTTAGGCATCCCAAACAGCATCTTGCCGTCGATTTTTATGTTATAGTCGCCTTCCGTGGCTATGTATATTGTCTCGTCCTCAGCAGTCTCCACGGCTTTGCTGAACTCAACGGTAACATAGTGGCTGTCCTGTTTCCAGAAGGGTGGAAAGTAAGCCCCCCGGTCTGTTCGGCGGTTATTCATTTTGTTGCCGAGCCATATTTCATAATCGCCCGGATACCAAATCCATGTAGCTTTAGATGTTGTCGCCATATCTTTCTTTTGTTATTTGTTCAAGTGTTTTGCCGCGTGTCTGAGGTGTCCAGATAGTTCCGATGATGAGCGAAATGAGCAGCAGACCCATCATTATGTAGGCGGCGATGGTGAAGCCCTCACCGTTGGGACCGTAGATGTAGACGAAACCGAGGCCCCACAGTGCCGAAACGCCGCGCACGATGAAGAACATCACGCCCTGTGCCGCTGCCCTGTACTTGGCAGGGAACAGCTCTGACGCCCACAGTGCGTAGAACGATTGCACGGAGACTCCTGCCTGGATGCCCCAGATGAGGGTGAAGAACAGCAGGCCTGCGATGCTGTTTACTCCGATGGTTACTATTATAACCCAGGCCAAGACGCCCATGCCTACGCCGAAGAAATAGAGCCAGCGTTGGTTTACTTTGTCAACAATCATTGAGAAAATGAACGTTGTCACGATAATGATAACCCACTGTGCTACTGACAGCATATTGGCGTGCTGGTTGGAAAGTCCGCCGGCCGTCTCGTAAATGTGCTGCTGGAAGAAGCCCATGACGGAACTTACCAAGTTCCATGTGAGGTAGATGCCGGCGAGGAAGAGTATTGTGCGGATGTTCACTTTGTTGGTGAACAGTGAGCCGAATGATGAGAACACACCGCCTTGGCTGCCGCTTTGCTTGGCCTTCTCTGCCTTCCATTCTGCCGACTCGTCAAGCCTGCGTTGTAACAGCCATGCGATGAAGGCCACGATGAACAGCGAGGCAAATACCAGACGGCTGCTGAACACGTTGAGGGCAGTGCCTTCAGCAGCGCCGCCCGTAAGCATTGCGGCGAGCGATTCCACCACCGGTGCGAACAGCACTCCTGCGCTGTCGCTGCCGCTTGTGGGCGGGGCGAGAAGCGTGCCGAGTATGAGTATGATGGTGGGCCCTATGCCCCATGCCATCTGCGAGATACCGATGTTGCGGCCGCGGTTGCCCACTTCTGAATTTTCAGATATGTAAGTCCACGACGCCGGCACGCCAACGCCCACGGATATACCCGTGACAAGGAAGCCCGCCAGCAGCATGGGAAAGTTTACAGAGAGCATGATGAGGGCCACGCCCGTCATGTAAACCAGCATATTGTAGGTGTAGATGGCCTTGCGTCCGTACTTGTCGGCGAGAAATCCGCCCATGATTGCGCCTATGGCCGCACCGAGACAGTTGGCACTTATGGCGTTGAGCCATCCGAGATGGCCTTCCGTCAGTCCTAAGTAATTCTGCCAGAGTGTCAGTCCGCTGGCTCCTGCCACGATAGCTCCTGCGTCAAGATAATTGGTTAGCGACACGGCTATCGTGCTTTTCAAGCTGCTTTTTTTCTTTCCCATATATTAGATTTTTTTTGTTTCGTAAAGTTTTGATTATCAGCAATTTATGCTTTGTTGCACAATAAGTGCCCTTTTGCATTGCAAAAGGATGCTTTTCAAGCGGTAAAAGGTGGCCTTTTACAGAGTAAAAGACCGCCTTTCACAAGCCCGTTCCTTTGCTATGGCTGTCAGGGCCGCCGCTGTGTGCGCCCTTGGCTATTGAGCTTCGGGCGTAATTCCGGCTTTCGCCTTTATGCTGTCGGCCACTGCCGGGCCGTTGTTCTCCCATGTATTGCCTGGGCCGTTGGCATTTTTGAGGAATTTCTCTGCGGGCGTCCAGTTGTCACGCACGGTGATGTACGATGACCCTTCGTCCGTATAGAGGTAAAACCAGTGGTTAGGGTCGTGGGCATAGCTTGGGGTGTAGATGTCTCTCACTACGTTTTCGATTATGAACGAGTGGGGTTGCGACCCTAACGTGTAAATTCCCGCCGTGTCATACATATGTTTGGCGTAGTGGTGGATTAGGTTGCCTTTAACCAAGTTGTTCGACATCGAACATACTTGCTGGTTCCATCCCCAGCCCATTGATATGCCCGTGTACGACACTTCGCTAATTTCGTTGTTGCATATCTTTATGTCTTTCACAAAGCCTGCTCCTATACCCACGCAGCCCCAGTCGTCGTTGGTGACGTCGGTTATCAGGTTGTTCGTGATGCTCAGGCCTGTGCATATTATGCGTTCGTCTGTTGGAGCGTATGGTTGGTGGGCCTCGTATCCTTCGGGACTGAAACCGCCGGCCAGTATGCCCGTGCCTCCGATGTCTCTGAATGTGCAGCGGTCAATGCTGCCTCCTTTTATATATAGGTGGTAGTCAAGTCCCGTTGAAGCGTTGTGTTCAAATGTACAGCGTGTGAACGCTACGTCTTCGGCGCAGTTGAGGCTTACGGCTGCCGCCGGACGACCTACCCATCCCTGGTTGTCGAGCTTATGGTCGCCGTTGGGACGGTCCATCTTCGGGCGCAGCTTGTAGGCCTCGGTCATATACATCCCGGCCTGCAAGGGGGCGTGTCCGTTTGTTGACGGGCGCAACCATGTGGCGTGGCTGAACGTGATGCCTTCGAAAGTGACATCCTTTACGGGGTTGTCGGGCGTGCCTTCCACTTTCAGCAGGGTTTCCACCGCCGGCACTATGACTTCCGCCTTACCCATGTCTTCGCCCTTCCGGGGAATGTAATAGAGTTTTGAGGTCTTGATGTCGAGATACCATTCACCCTCGGCGTCGAGCAGTTCCTTGGCGTTGGTCAGGTAGAAGGCCGAGTTGTGGCCGTCGGTCGTTACCATTGGCGACGGCCACGGGTGCATGAAGTGTACGTGGCTTTCGGGCTGGTGGAACGTCACAGCCGCACTGTCGCCCATGATTTTGATGTCTTTTATTCGCAGGTTGGCCACGCACCACATCTCGTGCAGCACCATCTCTGCATACCGTGCGCCCACGATTTTCTTCACGGAGGCCGCAGGTACGTAGATTGTTTCTTTCGCCTTGTCGAGGCTCTTTATGCGGTACATATCGTCGAAGTCGGCCACGTCGCGCGCTCTTACGGATTTCTTGCCGTTGACCCACATCTGGCGGAACTCCAGCGGGCGTCCGTTGAAGTCGGGCACGTCGGCAACGTAGTATTTCCCTTCTTTCTTCCAGCCGCTTATTTTCACGCCACCGCTGATTACGGCGTTGCCGTCGGCCACGATGCGCGTGCCGTTGTCTTCGGGACGTATGACGATGGGCTGGTTCAGATTGTATGTGCCGGCCTGCAAGCGCAGACAGATGTCGGTGGCGTGGTTGAGGCGGCGCTCCTCGCGGGCTTGCTGCAACGCCTGTTCTATTGTGTACGCACCGGGTTTTACCACTATGTCAGTGGCAAATGCGCCGACACCGGCCAATGTGATCGTGAATAAGGTTAAAAGAGTTTTACGGGTGTTCATGATTTATAGGTTTGTGTAGTTATAACTCAACGGGTATCCAGACTGTCATCTCACTCTTTCCCCTATTGCCCCATGCGTAGTAGGGGATGAGGCGTATCTTAACTGTATTCTTTTCTTTTCCAAGCTCTCGGTAAAGCGTGTTTTTCCATGATTTTTCGGCACGGTTCACGGCTTCTGTCTCCAAAGCCATAATCCTGCTGCCCTCGATGTTCACCTCTACCGGCTGGAATTTTGCGTCGGCAGGTATGGCAATGTCGTCGATGTCAAGGTTCCCGAGGTCGTTGCTTTCGAGACAGTAGAGTATCGGACCGCGCTGTATGGCTACCTGCCCGCGGCATTCCTCGACCAGCGGATTGGCCTCTATCAGTTTCGTTTCCATAGGCATTTCGAGTGTTACCATGTCTCCTTTCTTCCACCGGCGTGTTATCGTGGCGTAGCTTTCACTTTTTGTGTCGGTGCCCACGGGCTGTCCGTTTACTGCGATTTTTGCGTCGTCACACCAAGCGGGTATTCGCAGCTTCAGTGTAAATTCTTTCTTCCCTTTCAGCTTTGCCACGGTAATGGCGATGTTGCCGTCCCAGGGATAGTCGCTTTTTTGCTCGATGGTGATGCCGCCTATGCCGTCAATTTCAGTCGTAAGCGAGTTGTCTCCGTACAGGTTGACGTATATTTCGTCCTTGCCTACGCTGTAAGCATAGTCTTGCGCCTCGCAAAGTGTGCGCAGCGTGTTGGGCGGACAGCAGAAGCAGCTGATGTATTCAACACGTTCTTTAGGCCAGCGCAGCTTGTACGGCAGTTCGTCTGACATCCTCAGAGGGTTGGTGTAGAAATATTTTGTGCCGTCAAGACTTATTCCGCACAGTATGCTGTTGTACAGGCAGTTTTCCACAATGTCGGTGTATTTTGCGTCGGCCGTGGCCAAGAACATCCTCCAGTTGAGCAGCATATTGCCAATGTTGGCACAGGTTTCGTTGTGTGCGGTGGAGTGGGGCAGCTGGTAAGGCCGTCCGTAGCTTTGGTGTACTTTTTGGATTAAGTCCGGTTTGTATTCAGTTCCGTCGGGAGAAGTCCCGTCATACAGTGCGCCGCACGCCCCATTGATGTACATCTTGCGGTATGTGATGTCGTTCCAGATGGAGTCAAGGTTTTTCTTCAGTTGTGCTTCGCCGCCGTCAAGGTATAGGTCGGCTGCCCCCGCGTAGAGGTAATTCGCCCTCACGCTGTGTCCCATTGCGTTATATTGCTGGCGGAATGGGATACGGTCTTGGTTGTCGTCGGTGCCGTTTTGTGCCTTCGCCTGTGCATCAAAAAACATATTTAAGAGTTCAAGGTATTTGGGATTGCCTGTCTCGCGGTACATTTCTGATACAGCCATATAGTGTGACGGGCAGATTACGGTGAAATTCATCGTGGCAGGCGGGTTCTTATACATCTCATAAAGGAAGTCAGCAGCCTTTACGGCGCAGTCGAACAATGTGGTCTTCCCGGTTGCGCGCTTGTGTATTATTCCCGCCATGATGAGATGGCCCATGTTATATTGCTCGAAATTAAGCGGATTACCGAACACTCCGTCCTTGCTTGAGCCCACGGCTGTGCCTATGTTTTCGTTCTCTTTTTCTTCCCCTTCAACTGCCTTCTTGTTTCTTTCGGCTATGATTACGGGCGTGTGCAGGTATCCGTCAGGCCGTTGTGCCTTGGCTATCAGGCGGATTACTTCATCCATAATCTTGTCAAGTTCAGGATCTTTGTTTACTGCGTAAACGGCTGCAACGGCTTCAAGCCACTTGTACATATCTCCGTCATGGAAGGGCGGTCCGTGGCGCTTGTCTTTCTTCTCGCCTGCCGCAATTAGAAAGTTGTTGTAACTGTGGCCGCGGTCTGATTTCCATGTCTCCCACATACTTTGCACCGACGTTCCGCTCAGCACACCGAAGCGCTCGCTCCAGAAGCCGCCCGTCCATTTCACTGCGTCGATGGGCGTTGAGTTTATTACTGCACTTTTACTGTTGCGTGTGTCCGTAATGCCGTTCTGCTGCGCCGTTGCGGGCAGTGTGGCCGCCGCTAAGACGATGATGTTTGACAAGATTTTTCTTTTCATATATATAAGGGTTGTACCAAAAGCTGGAAGTGATAAAACGAGAAAAAGGGGAAAACGCATATTCGCGTTTTCCGTCTTTTTCTTGCTTTTTGTCGTTCCGCAGTTATGGAATTGTTGTTTTTCTGCCTAATGGCTCTCTTTTTTGTTTTCAGTTAAAGCGTTATTCACTTTTTCCTTTTTCCCACATCCGTTCTCGTTAAAGCGTACCGCCTCTTGCTTTTACCCGCTTCGCCCATTCCTCGCGTTCTTTCATGAGGTTGTATCCGCGTTTGCTGAGATAGTTGTTGATGCGGCCCTTGTATTTGCCGAACGCTTCGTGCTTTTTCTTTGAACTCTCGGCGTCGATGGCAAATTCGCGTGCCTCTTTAAGCCAGGCAAGTATCTGGGCCTTTTCTTCTTCCTTGAGTGTCGGTATCATGTCGCACTGTGCGTCGTATGTAACTTTCACAACGTTGTACGTCATGACGTCTTTTACTGTCTCGATACCGGCGGCGTCCAGCAGCAGTGACAGATTGGCATCGAAAGCGAAGTGAGAGCGGTACAGTTTGCTGTCCTTCAAGCTCTCGGCATACGCCTGCGCCTGTTTCTTGGCGTCTCCGGTGAGTGTCGAAGCTGCATTTTTCAGGCTGTCGCGCTCTTCGTAGATGTCGTTCAGCTCGAAATACCTGTTTGCCACGATGTTCATTACTTGCGTGCCTTTCTCCGTCCCGGTTATGTTCAAGGCGTCGGTCGCTTTCTTTGCACGGCCTAAGATTGTGTTGACATAATCCTTGTCGCGGCCGTTTGAATTGAGCTCGAATGTCTGTGCGTTAGTAGCGCTTAATGTTATTAGCGTTACAAAAATAGTTAAAAAAATCCTCATTGCATTATTTCTTTTAAGTATTTAACATTTTCACCATAATTTAACTTCACATTCCGCACTTGGTTGACGTCCCGGCTGCGTTCTACGAACAGCCATCCGCCCCATCCGATTTCATCGAGCGCTTTCTTGATTTTCTTCATTTTAACGGCTTTGTCGTTCCTGAGCCACACTCCGTCAGTGTTGCTTGCGTGTATGGCGCAGATGCGGTCTTTTCCCAATGTCTTTATTTCCTTGGCTATGTCGCGTTTGTTTTCTATGGCCGTTTGGAACTTGTAGAATATCTTTATGCCATCAGAGCCTATTTCTTCGAGTAGCTTTATGTTGCCTTCGGCGTCGAGCGGGGTGTCTATTCCGATGACTTTTCCTTGGGCCTTGGCCATCTCGCCCGCCTCATGCAGCCGCCATATAATTTCTTGGCGGAGCGGAAGCGAGTCGGTCCAGTTGTTGCCGCATCCGCCGAGTGGCAGGAAGGCTACGTCTGCCCCCGTTGCCTTCATCGTGTTAATGCAGTCTTGTATGAGCCAACGCCAGCTTTCTTTCTTGGCAAAACTTTGGCCGTAGAAGCCCGACATGGCTACCGCACCAATCTCTATGCCGAGACTGTCGGCGGTGTGGTTGAACAGCTTGACAAACTCCGGTTGTCGCATTTTATTGTCGAAGCTGTTGCGCGTGCCGAGGCCGCCCATATCCATTTCAATGCCGTCGCAGCCCAGTTCTTTGGCTAATTTGAACTCGCCCAGCTTCTGACGCTTGAGCACCATCCAATCACACACTCCGATTTTGTAGCGCTGTTGCGCCAGGATTGACTCCGGAACTATCAGTCCCGCAGTCAATATTAATAAGGTGATAAAAAAACGTTTCATAACATTTAATAGACGGCCGGCGGTTTGTTTTGTACTGTTTCTGACCGCCTTATTTGCTGATAAGCCTTATTTGTCTCCGTCGTCATGGATTCATGTGTCTATGTAGCCGGTATTGTTGACGCAAAACGGCCGGAGGCGCGTTGCGCCTTCGGCCGTATGTCAATGTCAGCGGGGTGCTCCGATGCCATTTCACGCATTTTCATGCTTCAACTGTTTGATGGCCATCTGTATGCGCTGCTTGAGCTCCTCCTTCTCTTCCTTGCTGAGCGGGGTCATCTTTATTTTTTTTATACAGATAAGTTTCCCTATTTTTTCCTTTATTTCGTGTTTGTCTGCCATCTTCCGTGCTTTTTACTATGACGGTCGATGTGCGTTTATGTACTCTCTGTTTTTACGAAGTTCTTGCGGCAAGGAAGCGTAATCTCAACAAACTGCGGTGCATCAGGTTTCTCACCGACTGGTAATTTATGCCCATTATGCGGCAGATGTCGTCATATTTGCGTTGTTCCACGTAATAGAGATGTATTATTTGCTGCTGCCGTGGTGAGAGGCATTTTACGTAGTCGTGCAGTTTCTTGTGCTTTTTGCGTTCTTCTTCAAGTTGTTCCATGTCGAGAGTTTCGTCTTCATATAGCCCTTTTATCTGGCTGTCGCTTATTTCGTTGTCACAAATATGGCTGTTGTGGCGGAACTCGTCGTTTATCCTGTTCCTTAATGAAACGTAAAGATACGATTCTATGTTTACCACATTGTCTAATTCGTCCTTCTTTGTGTACAACTTCACGAAGACGTCTTGGATGCAGTCTTTTATCATCTCTCTGTCGGCGGTGTATTTTGCGCCGAACTCAAAGAGGTTGTCAATGGTCTTGTCGTAAAGGTCGGTAAAGTTTATCATAGGTTTTCGTTCTTTCGCTTGCAAATTTAATTGGTGTTGGTTGAAATTTTTGGTAAAAATTGGTTTATAAATACGAAAAACAGGTATTGACATTCAAAATCAATACCTGTTACCAATAAATTCTATGATAAGTCTATAATCTTTCCAACCACAGGATAGCTTCATCCTTGGTGTCTAAAATTACCTCTCCTCCGTCGAATTTCTGTTTTTTTACCAATGTTTCCATCTTCCCGTCCTTGGCGTCGATGGCGTGTACGGCGTAAGTTCCTGGCTTCACGTCACCGAACGAAGGCTTGCCCTCGTGACAGTAGATTACGTATCCCGTTTCCGGCGCACCTATTACTTGCTGGCTTGATTCGCCTTCGCCGCTCACGTAGCTCATCTTGGCCACGTCGGTGAGGAACTTGGCGTCTTTCACGGGCACGTTGGGGCACGAGCCTCCGGCCATCAGTATGGCCCATCCGTATTGCGGGTATTGCTGTGCGAAGAAGGTTACGGCCTTCTCCGGGTATTTAGTGCGGTATTCCTTCACGGCCTTGTATGCTTCGGCAAAGCCCGTCTTGCCCACTTTCATCTTGCGCATGAACTGGCGCGGAGCCATGTTCTTGCCGGCCGGCGGCGCCCAAAGTCCGGTGGTGTTGTAGTGCCAATACCTTATGTCTATGATGTCTACCACCTTAGCCAGTTCCGGGTCGGCCAGTATCGAGTCCTGTGCGTCCTTTGTACAGCTTAGTGCAATCAGCGGATGGCGCCCCGTCTCGCGTTCCCATTCGGCTATGGTTTCGAGCCAGAAGCGGGTGAAGTGCAGCGGACCGGTGTATTCTTCACTTATCAGTTGTACTACGTTGCCGTCGTCTTTGAAGTTATCCAAGCACTGGCGTATAAACTGCCTGTGCAGCGGACGCAGCCTGGGGTTGTCGATGTTGTAGAATTGTTCGGCCATGAAAATGCGCTTGTCACCAGTGAAAGGCACAGGTTCGGGGAAGTCGGTGCCGTTCACGTTGTTTACGGGACGCCACGGACAGTCTACCCAGTGGGCGCCGGCTTCCAGGATATTGTGCTGGAAGTAGTTTTCGTGGAACAGCATTATGCCCTGTTCCGCACTTTTTTCTGCAAATTCTTTCAGGCGCGCCCAGTACCATCGGTTGGGCTTTGTCAGGTCGTAGAGGCTCAGTCCGTCCCATGCTGTGCCCTTGCCGGTGCGTGAGAACGGCTGCTCGTAGAACGGTGCCCAGACGTCGCCGTCGGCGCGGCGCACGCGCTCGTGGTCGGTGCGGCGCAGGTCGTACCACAGTCCGTAGTTGTGGTCTAACAGGCAGTATCCGTTCTTTCCGAGGTAATTCACCACCGAGTCAATGCGGTCAGTCCAGCCTGTGCCCTCGCGTCCCGGCACGAAGCGTGTCACTGCCGGCTTTGCCTGCTTTGTGGCGAAATTGTCCTTCACACGTCCCGACCACCACGGTATCTGGTATCTGTTGCCGGTTATCAGCCTTCCGTTTACCGTTATATGCCCGTTTGTTACGGCGTATTCGGCCTTTGCCGCGCCATTGTCTTTTGTGTCAGCCTTGCCGGTTTTTACCTTATTTATATGTTTCACACCTGCAGGGTCGGTGCTTGCCGTGTAGGGTACGGAGTCGATCCACATCTCCAGCGTCAGCCTCGGTTCTGTCAGCGATATGCGTGCCATCTCCTGCGCCTGTTCTATCTCCGGACTGCTTGAGGCGTTGGTGCTTCGCGGCAGCACGTAGCCGTTTATGGCCTTGCCTTCGCCCATACGCTTTTCAAGCTGCGCGTAGAACAGGCTACGGGGCTGCACGTGGTCGTTGCTGCTGGTCCATTCGCCGTTACCTGTCAGCGTTCCCCAGCATCCGTGAGCACTGCTGCGGTTGTCGGCGTCGGGCGAGTAGCACCAGAGCGTGGAGCCTGTGCACTGCCACATCATGCTGTTGGCAGTGTTCCATCCGGTGCCGAACTGGAATTGCTCTAAGTTCTTGAAAGCTATGTCGTTACCGTCGATGTTCACAATGTCGAACAACAGTCCGGCAGCCCACGAGCCTATGCTGCCGCTAAATCCGAGGCTCTCCTCGCCTTCGCACTGCACGAAGGCGTTAGGCCCGGCCGCGCAGTATCCGGCCGCGAAGTCGTGTATGCCGTGGCGCGACACGCATCGCTGTATGAGCGTCTGTTGTCCGCGTGTGATGAAAACGCCCCTGCGCCATCCGCCTATTTCAGATACAGGTTCGTCGGCTATGCAGTCTTCTACGGTTATGCGGCTCGTATGCTTTTGGAGGTTGACGGCACTTCCTGCGAAGTACATGAAATTTACGCGGCGCACCCAGCAGTCGCGCACGTTTTCCATCCAGATAGCGTCCCAGCAGTGGTCTTCGTCTTTCGGGTTCCATGAATTATGCTCTGATGCGAATGTTATGTTTTCAACACCACACTCAGTCACTTCGCCTTTATTATGCCCCGTCACGATGTATCCTCCGCCGTATTCGGGAGAGAGTGTTGTCGTGATGGGGGCGTCTATGGTGATTGTGTTGCCGTTAGTGGCAGTCACGGTGCGCTCCCAGGTTATGTCTATGTCGGTAGGTTTCCATCCCGTGTAGTCAAGTCCGCCGCCGTAGTCGTAACATCCGAGGTGGTTAATCCATTCTTTTGTCGAGGGGCGTATTATCCTTATCCTGTCGCCGTTTTTAAGTTTGCCGGCGGCTTTCACCGTGAGCGTTGTAGAGCCGGCCTTCACTTTTTCGCCGCTGAGGGCTATGGTGTCGCCGCCGGTCATTGCCGTGCATCCCTCTATGTAGAGCAGTGCGCCGCGGCTGACGCCGCGCTTCACGATAGTGGTCTTGTCGCGCCCGGAGCCTCTCAGCACCACTCCTGACGTCTCGATGCGCAAGGGCTTGTCGATGTAGAACGTGCCAGCACCCAGCAGCACGGCTCCACGGTGGCCGCTTTTGTCGGGTTTGAGTGACGATACATAGTCGATGGCGCGCTGCAGGGCGGCGTGGCTGTCGCCGTCGGTCGGCGTCACGTAGACGGCGTTGCTTACGTCAGGTATGGTTTGTTCTGACGCGCGGTAGCCGCAGGTGGAGTAGTCCATCGGGACGTAAAGCTCCTTTTTGGGTTTCCCTGCCGTGGCATACGCGGCGCAGACGCCGATGACGAGTGCAGCTGCCAGGCAGCGTTTTGTAAATGATTTGTTCATATCTTTGGTATTTTCATACGTTAGTAATATACCTTTTATGAATGTTCGCAAAACTCCTTTCATCAGTAGTTAAAGGAGTTAAATTAGTTAACGCTCGCTTCGCTCACTAAGGAGTTAAAGACAAATGCTTAGTTTGTTCATGTACATTTGACATGATTAGGTTGATTGAGGGCATTCATAATACCTTTTTATATCTCACCTTTTCACATTTTTTTACCTTTCCTTTCTATCTTTCTGACTGTCTGTGTGTTGCCCAAAGGCCGCCAATTGCCTTGCGAAAGGTGCCCTTTCGTGGGTAAAAGACCATGTTTTGCAGGCTCGTATGTTTTTCGGCGCGATGTCCTTAGGTGTTTTTTTGACGGTCAAGATGCCGTAAAGCAGATGCCATTATATATGATAACGACGGCAAAACCTCTTTATTGTACTTTAGAAACTGTTTTGATTTTTTACCGGATTGACATATTTTCTTTATTAAGAGACATCCTTTGTCCGTGTTTTCAGCGTCTTACCGGCTGTTTATGTTTGTTTTTTCGACATTTAGTCCGCTAAACTTTCTCAAAAAGCAAACATAAACGTCTCGATAATACATCTAAAAACATCGAATAAAAAAATCAAAACAGTTTCTTTTATTTGAATAAAAAGGAAGCTCCGCCCGCGCCTTTATGCCTCTTCCCGGAAACGGACTTTAAGACTCTTAATAATCTGCCGTTCCCAAGTTGCTGCCTGTGGCGTCAGTCGGAGCTTCCTTCTTATTGTTTGTGTGTAGGTGAACAGTGTACCAAGCGGTGTCAGTGACATTGGCAACTTCTTATGTCCTTGTCTTTATTTTTTTCACCGTTTTACTGTTTCGCCCTTTTACTTTTTACCGTTATTTACTCTGCCAGCGGGTCGAACGTGCCGTTTGCACTGCCGTTGTTGTAGTCGTCCCAACCGATGGTCTGCATCACTTCCTTCATGTTGCTCTGCGCATCGCGCGGAATGCCGAGGAAGTAATAACGCGGCAAGAAGTTGATGCTGAGGTCTTGCTGGTTCTGTCCGTCGCCCTTCTTCAGCTTGCGCACGAGATACTGGTCGTACCAGTTCTTCAGCGTCTCAAGCTGCGAGTTGAGGTCTGCCTTGCGCAGGTCTACAGCGGCGCAACGCTCTGACGGGTCGAAGGGGTCGGTGCCGTAGGTAGTGCCGCCAAGTCCGTCGTTGTGGGCGTCGCTTACGCGGAACACCATGTTCTCCCTGCGCTGTCCGTTGAGCGGGGCAAATCCGAGCCATGTGCAAGTGTTGCCGCCCCATCCCGTAAGAGTCCAGCTGGCGGGCGCACCGTCAATCTCGTTGAAGTGAGTACCGCCGTCATAGAGAAGCCAACTGCGCAGGTCGTCAAAGCGTTTGCCCTCGTAAGCCAACTCTATCTGACGCTCATAAAGGATGGCCGACATACAAGTAGCTTTATCACCTGACAGGTTGGCGTCAAGGCCGTAGTTGTTGTCTGCAGTGTATCCGGCACGTGCACGTATCTGCTGCAACAGCTGTACGGCGTAAGCCATATCGCCGGCACCGCAAGCGGCCTCGGCAAGGTTGAGCAGCACCTCGGCGTAACGTATTTCCATATAGGGCTGTGCCGAATAATAAAAGCCATTATTATTAGCATCGCTATTTGTTGCATCAAAATCTCCATACAGAGGAGTATCGTTTACATCGAGGTCGTCAGAACGCTTGCGCACGTAGACGCCGCTATGACTTGTCAGCAGGTTGTCAGCGCCAAACTCAACGTCGCTGTCGGCGCGCGGGTTGTCACGGTCTTCGACAGATTTGCGGATAAATCCTGAAGAGAGACTGATTGCCTTGCAAAAGGACACCTTTTGCATCATAAAAGGGCACAAATGACGCGCTAAAAGGGCACCTTTTGCAACCCCACTGACTGTCAGTGAGTTACATGGACCATATTTTAACAGGACTTTTCTGTGGTGTCATATAATATAATAAGGTGTAAAAAATGAACCTGATTATAAGTCTTGGTATTCATAATCTGGGATTTACAGAGCTTTATGACGGACGTTTTTTGCGATAAAGGCCATTAGGTTTAACCCTGAAACGTTAATAAATGTCAATAACTTAATACTTTTTGGTTACATTTATGTAAAACCAACGTTCTTTAGTCGAACGGGAATGTCACTAAATGTGCCATTTTAATTATTAACCATTTAAAATAATTTGATATGAAGAAAATCTTTACTTTAGTATCTGTTGCGCTCGTCGCAATGACTATGAACGCACAGGAAAGCTGGTACGTAAACAATGAGGACGGCACGCTGAAGAGCGATTACGTAGCCAATGCGGACCCCAGCCAGGCGTCAGTTGTTGAGTTCTCTACGACAAACGTCAAGGGTACTCACGTTTCAGGCCCGGTAGGCGGATACACTAACGGTGAGCTGGTTGACGGCAAGCTCGAAGCGAACTATGACAACACATGGGGCAACATCTCAAAGAAAGACCTCAGTGCCGACGGTTCCGTAGCACCTTTTTATTATGTTCAGGGCAAGGGTAACCCTGTTAACATTGACAAGGTGACGTTTGAAGAAATAATGACCGACGGTGTAGGCACCGGCGTGTACAGGCCTTATTGGGAAGATGCTTATTATCAGCCTGACGGAACGGCCGGACTGCCCAAGAACGGCACATACGCCACACTCACACCCTCTGTTGACGGCACACTGAAAGTTGCCGTATGGATAAACAAGGGCAACCGTGAGATATATGTCGTAAAAGAAAGCGACATGAAGGCGCTCGCCCTCGGTACGGACGTTATAGTTTCAGGTTACATCAACGGTCAGAAAAACGAAGTTGCAGAAGGCGACCCTCTGTACGGCTACGAGAAATATCAGGAGAACATACCTGTAAAAGGTACTGAAGGCTCTGACGCTTACGTAATCGGCGAAGGCAACCAAACAGCTTGGGCATATCTTACTTTCGCCGCAACAGCTAACGAGACCTACTACATCTTCAACAAGAGCACGCAGATTGGTTTCGGCGGTTTTGAATTCACCGCAGGTACGGATACAGGCATCGCAGGCGTAGAGGTTGAAGAGCAGAACGACCCGAACGCCCCCGTTTACAACCTCGCCGGCCAGCGCGTTGGCAAGGACGCCAAGGGCATCTTGATTCAGAACGGCAAGAAGTTCATACGCAAGTAATTAGTTAAATTAAGAGTTAAGAATTAAGAGTTAAGAAAGAATGTAATGCTGTTAAGCGGCAAAGCATATTTTCTTAATTCTTAATTCTTAACTCATAATTCTTAACTCTTAACTCTTAACTCATATAGGAGTACGCCTTAAATTAATACCGATTGAAAAACGAAATAAGACGCCGCAACAGCACACCGGCCGCGGCAATGAAATATGAAAGAAGAAAGAACACTGAAAATCAACATATACAATATAACACATTAAAATAACTTTTTATGAAAAGAAATCATTTATCACTAATGGGAAAGGCGCGCACGCTGGCCTATGCGGTCGTGGGTGCGCTGCTCTTGTCTTCATGTGCGCAAGATGGTTTTGACGACGAGACGTTCAATAGCGGCGTTTCCGACACACAACTGGAAACACCGTCGGCCGACGAAATCGAAATCACGGCAAGCGCGGACGGGACGCAACAAACCATCAGCTGGCCCGTAGTGTACGGCGCGAGCGGCTACAAGGCAGTACTAACCAACGAGACGTCAGGCGAACTGCTTGTGGATTCCGTGCTTGACGGCATTTCCTTTGTTGTTCCGCGCGTGGCCGACAACAATTACAAGTTGCTGCTTACCGCACTCGGCGACGCGGATAAAAACAACACCGACGGCGAAGAAGTGCTCAAAGAGTTTAACACATTCGCCGTGGCCATTGCCACAATACCCGAAGGCAGCGACCTGATGCAGTATTTCACTGACAACCCCGTACAGCCGCAGGAAAGCGGCGACGCCGTTTACGACCTTGTGCCGGGCGGACAATACACGGTTTCCGGAGTGGTTGACTTCGGCGATCAGAGCGTGATGCTGCGCTCAATGGCCGAAAATGCGGTGATAACCTTCGCCGACGGAGCCTGCCTCAAGTTTGGCAACGGCCTGAAGTTGCAGAACATTAACATCGACAACACGGGCAATACGGCCAACGGCGTACTCACTATGAGCGACACGCCAAACGCTTCGCTCTCAACCGAGGCTCTCGGCTATAAGGCCTTGGGTGCCAACCAGGACGGATACGTGATGACCAATCCCGTACACCTGAAGAACGTCAATGCCAAGAATCTTGGCAAGAGCCTCATTTACGG
Organism: uncultured Prevotella sp.; assembly: GCA_944320285.1. Lineage (GTDB taxonomy): Bacteria > Bacteroidota > Bacteroidia > Bacteroidales > Bacteroidaceae > Prevotella. Next base: position 11,349 of record CALUGX010000007.1, on the reverse strand, counting down.
CAACAAGACCAACTGGAGCTTGACCAACCTCATCATCGAGAACTGTATCATACAAATTGACAACGGTGACAACTCAAGCAGCGTAATCAACCTTTACGGAGCAAGCAACGGCTTGATTAAGAACCTCTCGATCACCAACTCTACGTTCTACAACCTGCAAGAGAACTCAAGCGCTTACTTCATGAGGTACAGCAACTCAAGCAACGCCCAGCCTAACAAGATATTCGGCACGGGCCAGAGTGCCACGCTGTCAATCACCCACTGTACGTTCGCCAATACGTTCACGGGCAAGGACATGGCCAACAACTTGGCAAACACCAACCTCGTAACTACCATACTGACGGACAACGTATTCTATGATGTGTTCCGTGTGTACCAGTTCGTGCAGTCAAACACAACGAGGACAACTACCAACAACTACATCTGGTGGGTTAAGACGTCGCCGCAAAGCAACGACACGTCACGCACAGACTCTAACGGCAACCCGCTCTGCACGGAAGCCGACCCCGGTTTCCCGACAATGGAAAGCCTCGCCCCGCTGGACTTCTCGGCTGAAAATTGCGGAGTTAACTTCACGCCGTCCGGCGTTCCGGCTGACAACCGCGCCGGCGACCCGCGCTGGCTCACGGCCAATGAATAATCAGTAATAACAGAAAACACAAGATATGAAAAGGAAATTCATAATCAGTTTATGCTTCGGTTTCATGGCCTGTGCCACAATGCCGGCGTTCGCCCAGAACACTGACATCAAGGGAACCGTGGTAGACGAGAACGGCGAACCGGTTATCGGTGCGTCCGTCCGAGTCGAAGGGCAGGAGGGCGGCGTCATCACCGACCTCGACGGTAACTATACAATCAAGGCTCCAAAGGGCGCGAAGGTGACGATTACCTACATCGGCTACCAGCCGATGACGGTAACGGCCGGCGGTCGCGTACAGCTTAAGGAGGACGCGCAGAACCTCGACGAGCTCGTAGTCGTAGGTTACGGCGTGCAGAAGAAGGCACACCTGACGGGTTCTGTGGCCACAGTGGATATGGACGAGATACAAGACCTCACCTCCGGCGGACTTGCAAGTACGCTTGAAGGTCTTGTCAACGGTCTTAGCGTCAGCGGCGGCAACTCTCGTCCGGGAGAGAATGCCACGATGTACATCCGCGACACCAACTCGCTCAACGATATCAAAAGCAAAGCACAGCAGCCTCTGTTTGTCATCGACGGATACATCTATCCTAACGACATTAAGGTAGGACAAATTACCCAGAACCTCGGCGCGGAGGCTTTCAACAACCTCGACCCGTCGGAAGTGGAGAGCATCTCTGTGCTGAAGGATGCCTCGGCAGCCGTCTACGGAGCACGTGCGGCCAACGGTGTCATCCTCGTTACCACCAAGAAGGGCAAGCTCGGCGCGCCACGCATCTCTTACAGCGGCACGTTCGGCTTCACCGACGCAGTGTCACATCCTAAGATGTTGAGTGCTTATGACTACGGACGCCTTTACAACGCCGTGGCAGCAGCCGACCCGAAGAACGTAGACCTCAACCATCTCACCGGCCTTTACCAGGCCGACGAGCTTGAAGCGATGCGCGGGTTGAACTACGATTTGCTCGACAAATACTGGGAGACTGGCTTCACGATGAAGCACAACGTCAACCTGAGCGGTGCCACGGAGAGGGCAAGCTACTTCGCAAGTCTCTCTTACTTCGACCAGGACGGTAACATCGGCAACCTCGACTACGACCGTTGGAACTATCGTGCGGGCGTAGACGTGAAGGTGAGCAAGTGGCTCTCTGCCAACCTGAGCGTATCGGGCGACTACGGAAAGAAGAACACGGCCAATATAAAAGTTGGAAGTTCATCACCCGAGAACGACTACAACATCCTGCTGACACGCCCCCGCTACATCCCGGAATATGTCAACGGGCTGCCCATCGCGGCTTACGGCATCAGCAACACAGAGGTGGACGGCAGGCAGAACTACTCATTCACAGAGTTGCAGAACAACGGTGACTACAGCCGCACGATGAACTCCAACCTGAACATCAACGCCGGCGTAAGCTATGACTTCGGATGGAGCAAGATACTGAAAGGCTTGACCCTGCGCTTCACTTACTCGAAGAGCATCAATACGGACAAGACCAATCAGTACGGTTCAGAGTTCGATGTCTACACCATGATGCACCGTCCCGGCAGCGGCGAGCACCTCTATACGCCCGTGGCGGGACAGGATTACAGCCAGTTCATAGCCGACGGCAACATGATAAAGCAAACCATCGCCAACGGCGACCCCGCTCAGCTGAACCGTTCGATGACACGTACGGACAACTACCAGATGAACTTCACGGCTTCATATAACCGCGACTTCGGCAAGCACTCGGTTGGCGCGCTGTTCTCAATAGAAAAGTCAGAGGCTGAAAGCGAATACCTTTATGCAATGGTTTCAGACCCGTATTCGTTCACGACGGGCCAATCTAACTCGGCTGAAGCAAACACACAAGTAATCACGTTCACCCGCAGTGAATCAGGAACACTTTCTTACATCGGACGTATCAACTACGCTTACGACGACAAATACCTCGCGGAGTTCCTCATTCGTTCGGACGCTTCGACGAAGTTCGCACCCGAAAACTACTGGGGCGTATTCCCGTCAGGTAGTTTAGGATGGGTGATGTCAGAAGAAAAGTGGTTCCGCAAGGCTCTGCCGTGGGTTGACTTCCTGAAAGTCCGCGCATCGTTTGGTCTCACCGGACGTGACAACATAGCTCCGTGGCAGTGGATGCAGGTGTATGCACAGGACGCCAACCGCGGCCCGGTGTTCGGAACAGGCACTGACAACGGCAGTTTACGCCGCATCACTATCAACAAGGACAACTCCGCAGTAAACCGCGATGTGCACTGGGACAAGGTTTATAAGGCCAACTTCGGTATCGACTTCAACGTGCTCGACAGCCGTCTGAGCGTGACGTTCGATATGTACCGTGAGTGGAACCGCGAAATGTTGATGAACATGAGCCAGGCAATTCAGGCAACCATCGGTACACAGTCGGCATCTACCAACCTCGGCGAGATGGACTCTTGGGGCTACGAGCTCGGCGTAACATGGAGAGACAAGATTGGCAAAGACTTCAAGTATCGCATCGGACTGAACACAGGCTACCACGACAACAAGGTGCTCTACATGGACTGGGTGACCGAGAACTACTATAAGGAAATACGTCCGGGCGGCCGCACCGACATCGGTAGGTGGGGCTTGCAGTGCATCGGAATGTTCCGCTCGTTCCAGGACATCGAGGAATATTTCGACAAGTACAACATCACTTCTTACTTAGGAAAGAGCAAAGACGAAGTGCGTCCCGGTATGCTCATTTACAAGGACGTGCGCGGACCGCAGCAGCCTGACGGCACTTATGCCGCTCCCGACGGAGTGGTAGACGCCGATGTGGACCAGGTGCGACTCTCCAACCGCAGCAATCCTTACGGCGTGACAGTGAACCTCGGTGCCGACTGGAAAGGCTTGTCGTTCTCGGCACAGCTCAACGCCTCTTGGGGCGGCTACAGATTCATCGACGGCGAAGCCCTGCAGACAGGCGACGGAGTTGAGGATCTTGAGTTTACCAATATGCCTTCGTTCTGGAACGTTGACAATATGTATTCTTACCAAAACGTCTACGACGCACAGGGCAACCTTGTAGTTGCCGAGAACCGCGACGGATGGCTGCCCAACCTGCAATACCAGAGCGTCAACGCAAGAACATCGTCGTTCTGGCGCGTAAGCGACACACGCATCAGGCTCAGCCGCATGACGCTGGCTTACACCATACCGCAGAACTGGGTTAAGAAAATCGGAATACAGAACGCGCGTGTCAACATCACAGGCCAGAACCTGCTGAGCTTCTGCAACCCGTATCCTGACAACTTCATCGACCCGATGTGCAGCTACGGCTCTTACCCTGTGTTGAGGCAATTTACCGTAGGCGTGAACCTCACGTTCTAATCCGCAAAAGAATATAATTCAAAACAGAAAACAACGATGAAAACAAATATTATCAAATTGTTAGGTTTCGGCTTGGCCGCAGGACTGACGTTGACGGCGTGCAGCGACGAGTTCCTTGAGGACAAGAAGAACTACGACAATGTAAACCCGGAGATATACAGTGACTACACAGGGGCGCAGCTCCGCGTCAACGATGTCTACAGCTGGTGTCTGCCCAACCCCACTTCGGACATGAACTGGCAGTATCCGTCAACGGGAAGCAACGACGAGGCCGGCAAGTCAACCGAGGAATACAGCGGCTTCAGCGTATTCCTCGACCCGCAAAACCCGCTCGGAGTAACGAGCGGACAGCAAGTTCCAGACTATTTTTACAACCAGCTGAACAACATCCAAAACAGCGTTTACGGCCGCATACGTAACATCAACGACGTGATAGAAGGCATCACCGCCGGCACACTGCCCCAGGAACAGAAGGACGAGCTGCTCGGACAGGTTTATTTCTTCCGCGCCTGGTGCTACTATAACCTGATGAAATGGTACGGAGGCGTGCCAATCGTTGCCGAGACACAAGACCCTATAGAGGGAGTTTACACTCCGCGCAGCTCTGCAAGAGAAGTGTTCGAGTTCATTTGCAGCGACCTTGACCAGTCAGCAAAGATGCTTGGCGAAAGCACTCTCGGCGGCGGATGGTCGTCGAGCGACTGGGGCCGCGTAACCACGGGTACTGCACTTGCATTGAAAGGACGCGTGCTACTGCTCTGGGCAAGCCCCTTGTTCAACCGTGCGAACGACGAGACACGCTGGAGCAACGCCTACACACAGATGAAAGCGGAGCTTGACTCTATCAACGCCTGCGGATACGACCTCTACACAGCAGCCAACAATATCAACGGCTCGGTGTTCGCAAACCAGTTCAACCAGGCAATCGTCAACCCTGAAGCCGTGTTCGTGACGCTGTTCAACACGACGCAAAGCGGCGACCAGCAGAAGAACAACCCGTGGGAACGCTACATAAGGCCAAGCAATACATCGGGTTCAGGCAAGAACGCATCCGCCATGCTCGTGGACCTGTTCCCTATGGCCGACGGCAAACGCCCTTCGACGTCAACCACTTACACCAAGTTAGAGATGTCATCATACCAGTATGACAGCGAGCATCCGTTCATGAACCGCGACCCGCGCTTCTACCGCACGTTCGCCTTCCCCGGCTTCCGATGGGCTTACCAAGGCAACTCTACATTGCAGGAAGACCAGCCCAACAGTCCGTCATACAACAACGGCCAGGACTATGAGTTGTGGAATTACGTGTGGTACACCACGGAAGCCGACCGCGATAACCCAAGCGGAAGCAACGAGTATGCCGCCGACAACCTGCTGACAAGCCGCAGCGGCGTGTATGTGCGCAAACGTTCGGACGACTTAGACATCAACAGTTCGCCGCTATACGCCAACTTCGATGCCAAGGCTGATAATGGTGGCTTCGCTTATTCGGCACAACCCTACATTGAACTGCGCTACGCCGAGGTGCTGCTCAACCTTGCCGAGGCCGCTTGCGGAGCCGGCCATTTGGACGAGGCGGTAAGCTACATACAGCAAGTGCGTGCACGCGCCGGATACACAGCCGAGAACAACTACGGCCTGCAGGCGAACCTGACTTCAGACCAAGCCGCCTGTATGTCAGCAATCCTCTACGAGCGCCAGATAGAGTTCGCCTACGAGGGTAAGCGTTTCGACGATATGCGCCGCTGGATGCTTTACGACGGAGGTGCTGTGAAAGTGCCCGGCGCACCGGCGTCATGGACGCTCACAGGCTGGGGCGGCAACACGTGTGACTGGCTCGGCTTCAAGCAGTTCAACGGCCAGCGCAGGGAGAACATGGTGTTCCGCGTGAACGACGCACACTGGCAGGGTGGCACTACCGTTGACAGTGACCCGTTGGTAAACGCCGGAATTGAGCGTTGCGCCGCTGTGGACCTGCGTCAAGAACTCGGTCCGCAGCTCGAAACTCTGAAAGCATGGTATGACCAAAACCTCGTGCGCAAGTTGAAGAAGGGCGACGGACGCGACCAGAACCAAGTAGACTTGTACATCAATTTCCGCCCGCAATATTACCTGCTCGGACTGTCAAACAGCGCACTGACCAACAACACCATGCTGCCGCAGACAATAGGATGGGAAGACACCAGCGGCGCAGCCGGTACATTTGACCCGCTGGCAGAGTAAATAACGGTAAAAAAGTGAGAAGGTCGGAAGCTTTTTGACCTTCCCGCTTGATTACTCGAATAACGGCGGAGCCGCTGACATCATGTCGGCGGTTCCGCTTTTTTATTGTTTGAAACCGGACGCCGGTTAATGAAGGATGTCTCTATCCAGTAACAATCAGAACAGTTTTTTTGTAAGAAAATGTCAGCCGGGATGAAAACCTGCGTGAAAAGTCTTTGGCATTTGCTTGTGAAATCGCTTGATGTTTTATCGTAAGGGTGATGTTTCTCCGGCAAGCAAGCGATAGGACGTTCCCTTCTGCGGTGTTCTGCGCAGACCTGTTCTGTTGGTTTTGTATCTTGCTGATTGCCTGTAAGTTATTAACGATAGAATAAAAGGCCGTATTTCAGATTGCGAAATACGGCCTTTTAGGTTGTAATATGTGGCTTTTTGCATTGCGAAAGGCCATTAGTTGAAAATCTTTCAGTTCTGTCAGGCGTTGCTGCGGATGTCGTTGCGGTATTCTTTGGGCGTCTTGCCGTACTTCTTGCGGAAGCACTTGCCGAAATATCCCGCGTCACGGAAGCCTACGGAGTAGGCTATTTCGGTGATGCTCCTGTCGGTCGCCTCTATCATGCGCGCCGCCTTTGTCAGGCGTATTTCGCGCACGAAGTCAACCGGAGCGAAGCCCGTCAGACTTTTTAACTTCTTGAAGAAAGCCGAGCGGCTGAGCCCTATCGTACCGGCAATGGTGTCGATGTTGAAATCGTTTGAGTTCAGGTTCTGTTCTATTACCTCGTGTATCTTTTGCATGAACTCTATGTCTTTTTTCACGAGATGTTGCTCGTATTCGTCTTTGTTGCTGTCGGCGGTGCTGTCGAGCGAGGTCTGTATTACCATTTTTCGCTGGAAGATGCGTTGTTCGTCGAGCAGCTGGTTGATGCGTGCTATGAGGTAGCTGCTGCTGAACGGTTTGGTTATGAAGGCATTTGCACCGGCTTTCACAGCCATGATTTTGTCCTCTTCGGTGTTCTTTGCAGTAAGCATGATTACCGGAATGTGGCTTATGCTGAAGTCCTGGCGCACGTTCCGCAGCAGTTCCAGTCCGCTCATTCCCGGCATCATGAGGTCTGTCACGATGATGTCAGGATGGTGCTGGTTGATTTTTTTCATTCCGTCATTGCCGTCATTGGCTGTCAGCACGTTGTAGTGGCAGCCTATTTGCAGTTTCAACATACGGCACATATCGTTGTTGTCCTCTATCAGCAGCACCGTCGGCACGTCTCCGGTGTCGTCTGTTTTGGCGTTGTCGGCAGCGTCGTTGTCGGCTGTGCTGTCTTCTTCCTGTGTGTCGTATTCAGCCGTGTTGTCGTCGAAGTACACTTCAACGTCCTTGTCATTGAAGTGTTCTTTGCCCGTGGGCAGCTCCACAGAGAACACCACCCCGTTGCCGTCGGCCATGTTTTCCGCCCAGATACGGCCGTGGTGCATATTGATGTATTCCTTTGACAGCGACAGTCCGATGCCCGTCCCCGCATACGATGTGTCCCCGGAAGTCTTGTTGTCGGCCTGTGAGAACCGTTCAAAGATTAGCTCAAGCTGCGAAGGCGGGATGCTTGCGCCGTCGTCTTCCACCCTTATTGTGCAGGTGTCGTGGTTGTGGTCGTATTCAAGTGCCACGCATATTGAACCTCCGTCGTCGGTGTATTTGAAGGCGTTGTTTATCAGGTTGTTCAGCACTACGCCGATTTTTTCGGCGTCGCACCATGCCATCACTCGCTCGTCGGGCTTTTCAAAGACGAACGCTATGTCACGTTCGTCGGCAAGTACTTTGAACTCGTCCATCAACATCTCTATCATCTTGTTGACGTCAACGAACGATACGTGCATACGCATCTTGCCGTTCTGTATCTTGCGGAAGTCGAGTATCTGGTTTACAAGCTGCAGCATCTTGTTAGAGTTGCGCTCTATCAGGTCCAAATATTCCTTACCCGTGGGACTGAGCCGTTCCGTAGCCTTCAGCTCTTCCACCGGTCCCTTGATTAGTGAGAGCGGCGTGCGCAGCTCGTGGCTCACGTTTGTGAAGAAGCGTATCTTCAGTTCGGCCAGGCGGTCGTTGATGTACACCTCGTTGCGCATCCTTATTACGTATGTCACGGCGCGCGTACCGCCGTAGATTGCGAGTGCGGCCAGCACGGCGTAGATGATGTAAGCCCACCATGTAGCCCACCAGGGCGGCAGTATTACGATTTCAAGCACACGTTCGGGCGAGTTGTTGTCGTTGGCCTTCACCCTGAACTTGTAGTGTCCGGGCGGCACGTTCGAGTAGGAGGCAATGCGGTTGCTCCAGCTGTTGTGCCACTGGTCTTCGTATCCGTCGAGTATGTATGTGTATGGAATGAGATTGTTGTCGGCGTAGTAAGGCGACGTAAACTCGATTGTGAAGGTTGCCTGGTCGTGGCGCAGGGTTATTTTCTTTGCGTATTTCACAGCCCCTTCGTAGATTGGCGGGTCAAAGTCTTCGAGGTCGCGGTTCATCACTTTGAAGTCGATGATGAACGTATTGAATTTCATGTCGTTGTCGCTCCTTACGGTGGAGGGGTTGAATGCCAGCAGCCCTTGCTTGCTGCCGATGAGTATCCGGCCGTCATGCAGGCATTCGGCAGTGTTGTCTTCTATCGTAATGTCAGGCAGACCGGCGAAGCGGTCGTAGTTTTTCATGAACGATGAACCTTTGTCAAGGCTCGCCACTCCGTTCTCCGTGCCTATCCAGAGGCGGCCTTCGTGGTCTTCGGTGATCGACGTGATGACGTTGCCGTCCTGCTTTTCGTTTACTGCGAACGATTTTAGCACCGGGCTGTGTCTCTTCTTATCGTAGTATTCAAGGAGGTTCAGGCCGTTGCCGAATATGCCCATCCAGATGTTGCCTTTGCTGTCTTTGTATATCGTGGAGATGTCATTGCTGATGGCTCCGGAGTTGTTTTGTCCACGGTAAGTCTCGAATTTGATGCTTGACGGGTTGTTGAATTTGCCGTCGAACGACATCAGGCCGTCGGTGGTTGCCACCCAGAGGCGTCCGTCGCGGTCTTCCGCCATAGCCCTGACGTCGGTGTACAGTTCATATTGCGGATATGTCTTCAGCCCGTTGTGCTTGTTGCGGAACACTGTTTTGCCGCCACGTTGCTCCATGAGATTAAGCCCGCCGTAGAACGTGCAGGCCCAAATGCGTCCGCGGCTGTCCTGGAATGTGAAGTAAACGCGGTTGCTGCTGATAGACGTCGGGTCGCCGCGGCGGTTGGTATATCTCGTTAGGCGCAAGCCTTGAGGCGCCAAGGCGTCGGGTTTGCCCTTGACAAGGCCGGAGCCTTTGGTTGAGAACCAGAGGTTGCCGTTGCGGTCTTCCATGATGTTGTAGACGGCTCCCATGTCTTCCATGCCGTATTTCCGCTTCACCGCCTTTGTGCGGATGTCGATGCAATAGAGATCGCCGCTGCGCAGGCCTACCCACAAGTCGCCGTTGCGGGCTTGGTAGACGGCGCGAACGCCGACGTTGTCGTTGTCGGTTTTTTGCAGTTTCAGCAGGTCGGGGAACAGGAACCTGAAGTTGTATTTAGGGAAGCGCACTTTGTAAACACCGTTCGTTGTGGACGATAGCCATAGCGTGCCGTCGTCGTCGATGTCGATGTCGAAGAAGTTGGGTGTGGTGAAATCGTCGTCAAATTGTTTCAGACTGTTGATGTTCTGCATCAACTTTGTGTGGTGGTCGTACCGCCATACGTCGCCGTTGCGTTGCAGGATGAACAGACCGTTGGCTCCTGTGTCCTTGAATTTCATCTCCGCAAAGAGGCTGTCTGTGGGCAATGTGAATGTCTGGCTGGCTGCCGTGCGCGTGTCGTGGCATATCATCTGGCTGCGGTTGGTGCACAGCCAGAGCTTACCATACTGGTCGGTGAACGAGCTGATGACGCCGGTGGCCTGGTCGCTTACAATCTTCGGCTGCCCGTTTGCGCCCATTGCGTAGAGGCCCGTCGGCGTGGTGAAGTACATTTTGCCGCCGGTGATGTTGATTGTGCATATGGGATTGCCGCTGCCTGGCGTGTGGCGGCGCGTGCGTCCGTTGGCCGTGTCTATAACGTAGATGGCTCCGCCCGCAGTGCCTGCGCAGATGTATTGGCCCGTGTGGATGAATGTAGTGAATGCTTCGCCCCTCTTCAGTCCGGCGAGCAGAGACTTAGCGTTTTTCTTCTCGATGACTTCCATTTGCAGGTGGGTGTTCAGCCAGTAGACGTATTTTGACGTTTCGCCGAGCACGTTGTGGCGCAGTCTCATCGTGGGTGCGTCGATATGCCTGCGTGAGTCGAATATTTTTTCAACGGCTACGTTGCCGTCTTTATCAACGTAGGCCTCGAATATGTTTTTATTGCGTGTCAACACGAGTACACGCCCGCCCGCCGTGTGCTGTATCTTGATTACCTGTACGTTGGGCGAGAGCCGTTTCAGTTCGTTGTAGATGTAGTGGTATGACTCGGTTATTTTGTTGAACACATAGAGATGGTTGTCCGTGTTGCGCACCCATAGGTAGCCGTCGCGGTCTTCAACCATGTTTCTCACTTTTTGCGGAGGTACGTCTGATACGTGGTTGGGGCGCGTAGTGTATGGGCGGAAGTTCATTCCGTCGAATGTGCACAGGCCGTGCCACGTGCCGAACCAGACAAAGCCGTCGCGGTCTTTCAGCGCGCTGTATACCACGTCACTCGGCAGCCCGTCTCCTTTTGTGTAGTGTTCCACAATCATTTCGGGCTGTGCCGGTGCTGTTTTCGGCCATGCCGCAATCAGCAACACGGCAAACATTAGTGATAGTGTCAGGCCGTAACGTGTCTTCATCGAACACAAAGGTAGTGATTTTTTTTGAAACTTTGCTCCTTTGCCAATAATTTTATGTAAGTTGTCGGAGTTGCGCCCGTTGTCGGTTGCAAGGGGTGTCGGTTGCCCTTTTGCCGGGGCTTGCCGGGAGCGTGCCGGTTGATGTCATTATGGTTGATGGCTTATTGCCGTGTAAAGGGGCATCTTTTACATGATAAAAGAGGGTGTATCAAAATTCAGGTACACCCTCTTTTCATATCCAGTTGTGCCGAAAGTCTTTAAGCATTTAATG
>CALUGX010000006.1 GCA_944320285.1 uncultured Prevotella sp. | reverse complement strand
ATGTCGTGCTCTGCACTATCGGCGGCTGCACGGGCTCGCCGTTCTTTGGTTTCCACCCTCCGCGCACGCACAGGGTGCCCGTCTTAAGTTTCTTTTCCATTGTCAGTTGCTTATGTCTTGTTATGTGCCGTGGTGCGCCGCAGTGTCAGCCGGCGCTCCGCAATATGGCTGCAAAGGTAAATAATAATTGTGACAAAAAGCAAACTGATTTGCTTAAAATGTGTTTATCTGTGTGGAATATCGGCTTGTTTGCTGTAAAATGTCAGCGTTTTCGCGTTTGAAACGTGATGTTTTCCACTGTGGTTCCGGCTGTGATGCGGAATGTGCGTATATTTGTTTCACGAATATAGGGTGCGGTTCGGTAAAGTAAATTAAAAAAACATTGTTTTTCATTTTCCTTTACGCCTATCATTGCGTATCTTTGCGTGAGAGTAATAAAAACAAAACATAACCATGAATTACGATTTGCAAAGGTTCATCAAGGCGCAAGACGCGCATTACGGCGGCTACGCCGACGCGCTGGCGGAAATACGCCGAGGGCGTAAGGCGTCGCATTGGATATGGTATGTGTTTCCCCAGATGAAGGGGCTTGGACACAGTTATAATTCAGAGTATTACGGCATTTCAGGCCGTGGCGAGGCCGAGGCTTATTTGTCTGACGCCGTGCTTGGGGCGCGTCTGCGTGAGATTGCCGGCGCGATGCTTGCTGTTGAAGGTCGGTCGGCACGCGAGATATTGGGCGGGATAGACGCAATGAAAGTGATGTCGAGCATGACACTGTTCGACGCCGTAGCCCCCGGCGGCGTCTTCGCGGCAGTGCTTGATAAGTATTACGATGGCCGTCGTGACGCCAAAACGGGTTCATCCGCAGTTCAGGTGTATGCCTTTTAATTATAATCAAAATCGTATCATCGAGTTTTCTTCTTAAAAGAAAAAATATCAATACATTATCCATAAATAAACAAGTCGTTATATGAAATGCAATTTCATTAGCCTGATTTGAACAAATATCATGTGTGATGCATTGATTATCAAGCGATCACGAATTGCATTATTTGTGTAAAAGACTGAATGTCAAGCATTTAGCACTATACACCTAAACTGCGGATGAACCCCAAAACGCTCTCGATGCTTGGCAAGTAAGGCGGGGTAGCGGAGCGTTTCGCACCGGTTTTTTTACGCTTTTTATCGTCTTGCATATCGCCTTGATAGTCAGTGTGTTACAAAAGGTGCCCTTTCGGGCTCTAAAAGGTGTCCTTTTAGGCTCTAAACGATGCCCTTTTGCGTGGCAAAAGGATACCTCTTACATTGCCGTTTGCCATGAACGGCGTTGTGTTCCCGTGTTTTTGAAAAAGAAATGCGGTTTTGTATTGATTGTTACAAAATAATTTCAGAATTTCAGTTTGTTTTCAGAATCGGCCCGTACATTTGCATCAAGAACGCCGCGGAAAGATGTTTTGCCGCAGCGTGTCAGACGGAAAATAAATCATTAACAATTAAAACGATACGATTATGAAGACTGTTGAATTTTTGAAATTTGCTATGGCGTGCGCCCTCGGAGTGTTTGTGTTTGCCTCGTGCAGTGACGATGATGACGATGACAACGTGCAGGCACCGGACGCAGTGCAGACAGCCTTTGAGCAGAAATACGGCAATTCAACCCGCGTAAGCTGGGAACGCGAGGGCGGCGGGTATTTGGTAGGCGAGTTCCGGCAGGACGGCCGCGAACATGACGCATGGTTCACGCAGGGCGGCGAGTGGATGATGACAGAGGTAGACCATGCCCGCAATCTGGCAACTCTGCCACAGGCAGTGCAAGACGGCTACAACGCCACGCGCTATGCAGCCGAGCAATGGAGCATCGACGACATCGACGAGATACAACGCCCGGCGTATGAGACGATATATATAATAGAGGTGGAGAAGGCCGGACAACCGGACTACGACCTGTATTTCGATGTCAACGGTACGCTCTTCCGCGAATTGGCCGACCGTGACGACGACCGCAACCACGACCTCGTGGGCAACAGTATGCCCGATGCTGTGAGACAGTTTGTCGAGGCCAACTTCCCCGGCGCGAGGGTGTCAGACTACGACCGTGAGCATGGCGGCTACGAGGTTGAGCTGATTTACGACGGCAGGAGCGTGGAGGTGGTGTTCGACGAGGCCGGCACTTGGCAGCGTACCGTCACCGACTTGAGGCGCGATATTCCCGCCGACATTCTCCAGGCAGTCAACGCCAAGTATCCCGGCAAGCGCATAGACGATTGCGAATATGTGGAGACTGCCGCCGGAGAGAAGTATTACCTCATCGACCTTGACAATTACAACATGGATCTTAAGGTGACGCCCGACGGCGTGATAACCGAGACTCCAGACTATTAATGACACTGAGACACGGCGGGCGGAAGTACGGCAAACGGCTTCCGCCCGCTTTTTTGTTTGTAATAAAAACGGGAAATCGCCATTTGTTTTGTCGTTTTCGGATATTTTCATTACATTTGCAAATGTTATGCGCATCTCCCGATGACAATGAAAGGAAAGACGTTATGGGCATACACGGCTTTTATTCACGATTGCAACGCTTGTATTCCGACACCGACCGGCCTGTAAGTTCATGGAAAGAGGTTGCCGTATTGGTGGTACTCGGTCTGCCGCTGCTACCGTTGCTGATGCTTGTGGAAGGCACATTTTGGCTTTGGTTTGCCGTATTTACGGTATGGTTTGCCGTGTCCGACGTATTTTTCCGACTTTACCGCAAACGTAAAACAGAAAAACCTAAACATTAATATGAGTGAAAACATCCCACAGCAGTGGAGCAAATTTTACCTGAAAGACGTCACGTTCATGAACCTCATGACGCGGCGCATCTTCAATGTGCTCATCGTGGCGAACCCTTACGACGCCTTCATGCTTGAAGACGACGGCCGCGTGGACGAAAAAATCTTCATGGAATACACCGAGCTCGGTATGCGCTATCCGCCATCGTTCATGCAAGTCAGCACCACGGAGGAAGCTGCCGAGGTGCTCGCCACTACCAGCATAGACCTCGTGATATGTATGCCCGGCAACGCAGACAACGACGCATTCACCGTTGCGCGCGGCATTAAGGACAAGTTTCCGGACATTCCGTGCGTGGTGCTAACCCCATTCTCCCACGGCATCACGCGCCGCATTGAGAACGAGGACCTGTCAATCTTCGACTACGTGTTCTGCTGGTTGGGCAACACCAACCTCATAATGTCCATCATAAAGCTTATCGAGGACAAAATGAACATAGAGCACGACATAGCCGAGGCAGGCGTCCAGATGATACTTTTGGTTGAAGACAGCATCCGTTTCTACTCGTCGTTGCTGCCGATGCTTTACGGTTATATCCTCGCACAGAGCCAACATTTCTCTACCGAGGCACTGAATCCGCACAGCGCGGCGCTCCGTATGAGGGGCAGACCTAAGGTTGTGCTGGCCAGAACGTATGAGGAAGCAATGGAACTGTACGACAAATATGCCGACCACACGCTCGGCGTAATATCCGACTGCCGCTTTCCCAAGGACGGCGAGAAGGACGCTGAGGCCGGCCTTAAGCTGCTGCGGGCCATCCGCGAACGCAACGAGTACGTGCCGCTGATACTCCAGAGCAGCGAGATTGAGAACAAGGCGAAGGCCGAGGCCGAGCATTTTCACTTCATCGACAAGAATTCCAAGGCCATGAGCATTGACCTGCGCGACGTCATGGCGGAACATATGGGCTTCGGCGACTTCATCTTCCGTGACCCGAAGACACATTCAGAGGTGATGCGTGTGCGCACCTTGAAGGAGTTGCAGGACAACATCTTCAAGATACCATACGACTCGATGCTCTATCACATATCGCGTAACCACATGAGCCGGTGGCTCTGTGCAAGGGCAATCTTCCCCGTGTCGGAGTTCCTGAAGACCGTGACGTGGCACAAGTTGCAGGATGTTGATTTGCACAGGAAAATCATCTTCGATGCCATTGTGCAGTATCGTCACATGAAAAACATCGGCGTCGTGGCCGTGTTCGACCGCGGCAAGTTCGACCGCTATGCCCACTTCGCACGCATCGGTGACGGCTCCTTGGGGGGAAAAGGGCGCGGACTGGCCTTCCTCGACAACATAATCAAGCGTCATCCTGAGTTCAACCAGTATGAGGGAGCATCCGTGTCAATCCCCAAGACGGTTGTGCTCTGCACCGATGTGTTCGACCAATTCATGGAGCGCAACAACCTTTATAAGATAGCTTTGAGCGACGCCAGCGACGAAGAGATACTGCAACATTTCCTAAAAGCGCAGCTCCCGGACAAGTATATTGCCGACTTCTTTACATTCTTTGAGGCCACAAACAAGCCCATCGCAATCCGTTCGTCGAGTCTCCTGGAAGACTCCCACTACCAGCCGTTTGCCGGCATCTACTCAACCTACATGATACCGCGCCTTGACGACAAGTACCAGATGCTCCAGATGCTTGCCGCCGCCATAAAGAGCGTGTACGCATCGGTGTACTATAAGGACTCGAAGGCCTACATGACGGCCACGAGCAACGTGATAGACCAGGAGAAAATGGCCGTGATTTTGCAGGAAGTCGTGGGTGCGGAGCACGGCGACCGGTACTATCCGAACATATCGGGAGTGTTGCGTTCGATAAACTATTACCCCATCGGCGACGAGACTTCGGAGGAAGGCATAGCAAGCCTTGCCCTCGGCCTTGGCAAGTATATTGTGGACGGAGGCCAGACTTTGCGCGTCAGTCCGTACCATCCCACGCAGGTGTTGCAGACCAGCGAGATGGAGACTGCGCTCAGGCAGACGCAGACACAATTCTATGCGCTCGACATGAAGAACGTGGGCAACAACTTCAAGGTGGACGACGGCTTCAATATATTAAAACTGAAAGTGAAGGACGCAGAGGGAGACGGCACGCTGAACTATATCGCCTCGACCTACGACCCGTATGACCAAGTGATACGCGACGGCTATTATGAGGGCGGAAGGAAGATTATCTCGTTCTGCGGCGTGTTGCAACAAAACGTATTCCCGCTGCCTGAGCTGATGCAGATGGCCATGAAATACGGTGCCGAAGGGATGAAGCGCCCAGTCGAGATAGAGTTTGCCTGCAACCTGAACGCCGACCGCACGGGCGAGTTTTACCTGTTACAGATGCGCCCGATAGTTGACAGCAAGCAGGTGCTTGATGACAACTTGGCGGCGATAGACGACTCGAAGTGTCTGCTGCGGTCGCACAATTCACTTGGGCACGGCATCAGTGAAGACGTGGTTGACGTGGTTTACATCAAGACGGACGACAACTTCACCGCCTCGAACAATCCCCGGATAGCCGACGAAGTGGAGCGGATGAACCGCAAGTTCGTGGCCGAAGGCAAGAACTACGTGCTCGTAGGTCCGGGCCGTTGGGGGTCGAGCGATTATTGGCTGGGCATCCCTGTGAAGTGGCCGCACATCAGTGCTGCGCGCGTGATAGTAGAGGCCGGGTTGAAAAATTACCGTGTAGACCCCAGCCAGGGCACCCACTTCTTCCAGAACCTGACGAGTTTCGGCGTGGGCTACTTCACAATCAACACCTACAAGGGCGACGGAGTTTACCAAAAAGAACTGCTCGACGCCATGCCCGCAGTTGACGAAACCAAGTTCGTGCGTCACGTCCGCTTCAGTCGTCCGTTGAAGATAATGATGGACGGAATGAAACAAGAGGGCGTTGTACTTCTTCCAGAGGACGACGG
Source organism: uncultured Prevotella sp. (assembly GCA_944320285.1). Taxonomy (GTDB): domain Bacteria; phylum Bacteroidota; class Bacteroidia; order Bacteroidales; family Bacteroidaceae; genus Prevotella. The sequence continues at coordinate 42,064 of CALUGX010000006.1, read as the reverse complement.
AAATTAACAAGTTGCAATCAAAAACCAAAACGCTTTGGCGGAATTTGTTTTTGATTGTATAACTGATTGATAATCAGACACTTTGTGAAAGGGTATCTTTTACACGTTAAAAGATGCCCTTTTACGTTGCAAAAAGTATCCTTTTGTTCGTACAAAAGCCATGCCTTTTTATTGCAAAGATAATAATTGTGTTTATAATAAAACTGAAATCCTTTTGGAAATGACTGAAGCGGTTGTTACATACCATCCCAAGCAGGGTGGAGCCAGGGATGTGCGTGCAGCTTGATGTAGTCGTTTTAACAATCTTTACGTTGCGTGCGTCGGTCCCGATGTTTTTTAAATATTAATTTTGCAGACAAATATTATTATATAAGGTGATGGCAAAAACGACATATACTACCAAAGACGAGCTGGCGGCTTTTTACCAGGCTAAGGTGGAAACGCTGGCCGCCGAGATTAAACAGCTGAAAAAGAACAACCTGATGTACATCACGTCGGAACTGCTGACGTTCGGTCTCGCCATTGTAGCGGTGGTCGTCAGTTGCATGGACGGCTTCGCGGCGCACTGGCTCATGGCCTCGCTGACCATGCTTGCGGTGTACGTAGTGGTGCGCCGGGCCGACGTGAAGAACGGGCGGCGGATAGACCGTCGCTTAAGGCTTCGCACTGTTTATGACAAGGAACTGCGCTATGTCCGCGGCGACCTGTCATGCTTCAGCGGCGGCAGCAGGCATAAAGACCCTCAGCACGCTTTTACTTTCGACATGGACGTGTTCGGACACGACTCTCTATATAACCGCATCGACCGCACCGTGACCACCGGTGGCGGTGGTATGCTGGCTTCGTGGCTTGGCTGTCTGATGCAAGGTGGCGGCGAAGTGGCGCGCCGGCGCGAGGCCGTGGACGAGCTGGCCGGTATGGAGAAGTGGCGCACCGACTTTATGGCGGCGGGCTTGCGCACGGCAGACGGCGGTGTCGGCAAGGCGGAAAAGATAGACTCCGACGAGATATTGCGCGCCGTTGGCGAAGTGGGCGGCATGAGAATAGCCCCGAAAGCAGGGCGCGGGTGGACGCTCGCCGTGGCCGTGGCGACCTTGATGTGCTTCTTCTCTTTAGTGGTGTTGGCAGCTGTAGGCGTTGTGCCGGCCACGTTGTCGGTGATGTGGGGTGTGGTGCAGATGTTCGTTGTGATAGGTCTTAACTCGAAATCCATCCACGACATCAGCCGCGCTGTGGAGAAGCTGCACGCCAACCTGCACACTTATATCAATCTGATACGCCACATAGCCAAGGCCGATTTTCACAGTTGCGAGCTGAAACAGCTGCAAGACAGGCTGGTAAACGCCGACGGCAACGCATTAAAGTCATTCGGCCAACTGTCAGAAATACTGAACAGTCTCGACCGCCGAGGTAACTTTATCGGCTTGATACTGTTCAATATGTTCGCCTTGAGCGACTATTTCCTTGTGCGGAGGTTCCTGAAATGGCAGCGTGAATATATGCCGCAGATAGGCGAATGGATTGACTGCGTGAGCCGCATTGACGCTCTCGCTTCGATGGGTACGTTCCGTTTTAACGAGCCGAAGGCCGTTGACGCCGACGTGGTTGACGCCGACGCGGTAATCTACGAGGCCAAAGGCCTTTACCATCCGTTCCTCGGCGACAAGGCCGTGCGCAATGATTTTACGGTGAGCAACGGTGAGTATTACATCATTACGGGTGCAAACATGGCCGGCAAGAGCACCTTCCTGCGCTCCGTAGGCGTCAACTACATCCTTGCGATGAACGGTTTGCCGGTGTTTGCTGACTCTTTGCGCGTATCTGTGTATAATATTTTCACCAGTATGCGCACGTCAGACGACCTTAGCCGGGGTATCAGTTACTTTAATGCCGAACTGTTGCGGCTGCGCCAACTGCTTGATAGCTGCCACCGGGCGAAGCGCACGCTCATCATACTCGACGAAATTTTGAAAGGTACCAATTCGCTCGACAAGCTCAACGGCTCACGCCTTTTCCTCGAGGCCGTGGCCAAGTTGCCAGTAACGGGAATAATCGCCACGCACGACCTGGAACTCTCCAAGATGGAGGATGAGCACCTCGGACGTTTCCACAACTGGTGCTTCGAGATTGAACTGGCCGACAACATCACCTATACTTATAAGATAACGCCCGGCGTTGCGCGTAACCAGAACGCCACATTCCTGCTCAGGCGGATGCTGGAAAGGGAGTGAATAGGGAAGGGTGAAGAACGAAGAGCGAAGAATTAAACAGCTTAGTGGATGTATCTTGGTCACCGTTTAATTCTTCGCCCTTCGTTCTTCACTCCTCAGCCATACCCGTTGGCCGGATTATTTATGCCTCCTTGTGGCGTGCTTACGGTTTGTTACATTTCGGAGGTTTTTTCTTACGGTTTCTGTTTGCTCCCTGCAAGTTTGCAAAAGGACCCCTTTTATGGTGCAAAAGGAGCCCTTTCACGAGGTGAAAGGCTATGTTTTACAGACTGAAAGGCCACCATTTAAAATCGTAACCATAGCCATGTGTATTTCAAAATAATTCCGTCTGCGGATTAACCGTTTAATTCTTCTCTCTCCACTCTTCGTTCTTAACTTCTTTGACCTATGTCAATAAAACCGCGTTTTGTTGTGATTTTTACAATAAAAGCATTGCAGGGTTATGAAAAATCCTTACCTTTGCATCGTGTTTTTCATAGTATTAGATTTAAGGTTAACAAGGTTGGAGTACAGCGGTACTCCTTTTTTTATGCCCTAACGTCAGCTCCGGCATGGTTTGCCGTTCGCTTTTGTCAGCAAGACGGGTGTTCTGGCGCCTTTTTGTAAAATTCACTTGCCAAAACATTTAAAGTAATTCCAACTATGTGAAATTAATCTGAAAATTCACCGTTTTGCAACATTAAAAGTCACGCCAACCTTTTGTGAGACGAAAGAATTTGTTAACTTTGCGGTGTTGTACAAGACTATTATTCATAACAACATAAAATTTTAAAGAATTATGGTAAGTTATAAGACACTTGGCTTGGTGAACACCCGTGAGATGTTTGCAAGAGCCATCAACGGCGGTTACGCCATTCCCGCGTTCAATTTCAACAACCTTGAGCAGCTGCAGGCCATCATCAAGGCGTCTTCAGAGTTGAAGTCGCCCGTCATCCTGCAAGTTTCAAAGGGCGCGCGCAACTACGCCAACCAGACGCTTCTGCGCTATATGGCTGAAGGTGCCGTTGAGTATGCCAAGGAATTGGGCTGCAATCATCCTGAAATAGTGCTCCATCTCGACCACGGAGACAGCTTCGAGTTGTGCAAGAGCTGCGTTGACATGGGCTTCTCGTCAGTGATGATCGACGGCTCTTCACTGCCTTACGACGAGAATGTGGCACTGACGAAGAAGGTTGTTGACTATGCCCACCAGTATGACGTTACCGTAGAGGGTGAGCTCGGAGTGCTTGCCGGTGTCGAGGATGAGGTTCAGGCTGAAGAGTCTCACTATACAAAACCCGAAGAAGTGATCGACTTCACAAGCAAGACAGGCGTAGACTCTCTGGCTATCTCTATCGGAACAAGCCACGGAGCTTACAAGTTCAAGCCCGAACAGTGCACCCGCGACCCGAAGACCGGCCGACTCGTGCCTCCTCCTTTGGCTTTCGATGTGCTCGACGAAATCATGAAGAAGCTGCCTGGCTTCCCCATCGTGCTCCACGGCTCTTCTTCAGTTCCACAGGAATATGTTGACATGATCAACCAGTACGGCGGCAAACTCCCCGATGCCGTTGGCATTCCCGAAGAGCAGCTCCGTAAGGCTTCAAAGAGCGCTGTTTGCAAAATTAACATCGACTCGGATTCTCGTCTGGCCTTCACTGCCGCCGTTCGCAAGACATTGGCGGAGAAACCGGCCGAGTTCGACCCGCGCAAGTACTGCGGACCGGCACGCGACTTGATGGAGGAAATGTACAAGCACAAGATTATCGACGTGCTCGGATCAGACAACAAGCTGGCCCAGATGGACTAATCTAAGGCATAACTTGCATTAAAACCATAAAAGATGTGGCCGTGCGCACAGTCGTTACGGCCACATCTTCGTATTTACGCCGTCGTGGTAATTAAGTTTTGATACTATGAAAGAATTGAAATGTCCCAAGTGTGGAAATGTTTTTAAGGTGGACGAGGCCGACTACGCTTTCATCGTAAGTCAGGTGAGGAATGCCGAGTTCGACCGCGAAGTGGAGCGGCGGCTGGCGGAAGTGTCGTCACGTTACAAGGCGGAGCAGGCCCTTGCTTCCCGGCAGGCCGAGCAAGGGTTTAAGTCGGAGCTGGACAAGAAGGACAAGGAGCTCTCAGGAAAGGACGCCGAGATAATGCGGATGAGGGGCGAAAACGAAGTCGAACTTGCCCGTCTGCGTGGTGAGAAGGATGCAGAGATAGCGCGGTTGAAAAGCCTTCTTGAGAACGTTGAGGCCAAACGTGAGGCAGACATCTCGCTCGCCATTGTAGAGAAGGACAAGACTATCGCGCGGCTTAACTCCGAGATAGAGCAGGGCGACTCACGGATGAAGCTCGCATTGATGGAGGAACGTGGTAAGATGCAGCAGTCCATCGAGGCTAAAAACGCCGAGATAGCCCGCTTGAAGGCCGATGCCGAGCTGGAAAAGACAAAGGCCCGGGTGCACGAAGCCGAACTGTTAAAGCAACACGAGAGCGAGCTGCGCGCCAAGCAGGAGCTTGTTGATTATTATAAAGACATGAAGACGCGGCTCAGCACGAAGATGGTGGGCGAGACGTTGGAAATACATTGCTCCACACTCTTCAACCAAATGCTGCGTCCGGTGATGCCGAATGCCTATTTCGAGAAAGACAACGACGCCTCCGACGGCACAAAGGGTGACTTCATTTTCCGTGATACGGAAGACGGAGTGGAGTACATCTCTATAATGTTCGAGATGAAAAACGAGACGGAGACAAACTCCGCAAAGCATAAGAACGAGGAGTTTTTCAAGAAGTTAGACGAGGACCGGCGAAAGAAAAAATGTGAGTTTGCCGTGCTCGTGTCGCTGCTTGAGCCAGACAGCGAGCTTTACAACGGCGGTATTGTGGACGTTTCGTACAGGTATGAGAAGATGTATGTCATACGCCCGCAGTTCTTCCTGCCGCTTATTTCGCTCCTTGTACAGATGTCAAAGAAGAGCCTTGAGTACAAGAAACAGCTCATACAAGCCCAAAGCAGGGAAGTGGACGTTACGAATTTCGAGAACAAACTGGCCGATTTTAAAACTAAGTTCAGCCGCCATTACGGGCTTGCTTCAAGCAAATTCAAAAGCGCGATTGACAACATCGACGCCACGATAAAGAAGTTGCAGAAGGTTCGTGAAGACCTTGTGAGCTCGGAGAACAATCTCCGCTTGGCCAATCAAGACGCCGACGACCTCACAATACGTAAGCTGACATACAAGAACCCGACTATGAAACGTAAGTTTGACGAGGCGCGTGACGGCGGCAAACAATGAGTTGTGCCCCGCGTTTGTGCTCTTTTATCAGTTTTTCATCCTCTTTTATTTTGCACTTCAGTCTACTTGCATTGTCTTTAAATAAGATAGGCTGCGCCTCGTAAGTGCAAAATAAAAGTTCTTTTCATTCTCTTTTATTTTGTACTTCACTCTACTTGCATTATCTTTGCTGTCATAAATTGATATTATGAAAATGATGAAAACAAAAAACTTATTCTTCTCATGCTTGATGTTGGCAGCCGTGTCGCTGCCCGTTGCCGCCCAGACTGCCGGCGGGGGCATATCGAAAGATATGCTTACGGAAATCAGAAACGCGCAGCAGCGCACTGCGGCCGACCGTGCTTTGTTCAACGCCTTGGCCGCCAACAGCATTGATGCGATTGCCAAGAACCATGCCAACCAGGGCACGGTTGATACTCATTTCAGCGTGGAAACGCCTTCGCAGAGCATCACCGACCAGAAGCAGAGCGGCCGTTGCTGGATGTTCAGCGGCTTCAACGTCATGCGGTCTGACTTCGCACAGCGTACAGACTCGCTCGTCGTAGACCTCTCACACGACTACCTGTTCTTCTACGACCAGCTTGAGAAGGCCAATCTTTTCCTTCAAGGCGTTGTGGATTGCGCCGACAAGCCAATCGACGACGAGCGGGTGCGCTTCTTCTTCAAGAGCCCTCTCAACGACGGAGGCACCTATTGCGGTGTTGCAGACCTTGTGTCGAAGTACGGGCTTGTGCCCGCCGAGGTGATGCCGGAGACATTTTCGGCCGAAAACACGGCTAAGGTGGCAAGTCTGATGAAGTCGAAGCTGCGCGAGCAGGGCCTCAAGTTGCGTTCAATGGTGGCCGAAGGCAAGAGTCAGGATGACATCCGTGCAGAGAAGACAAAGATGCTTGCGGTGATTTACCGTATGCTTACGCTAACGATGGGCGAGCCTCCTGCGGAGTTCACTTACGCCTTCAAGAATGAGGACGGGCGCACAGTCACAGAGGCGAAGACGTACAATCCGGTGACGTTCGCGGCCGAGATACTTGGCGGCAAGCCTGTTATGGGCTCGTTCATAATGGTGATGAACGACCCTCGCAGGGAATATTACAAGACTTACGAGGTGGAATATGACCGTCACACATACGACGGCACCAACTGGAAATACCTCAACCTGCCGATGGAAGACATCGCCCGGCTGGCCATAGCGTCGCTGAAAGACGGGCGTAAAATGTACAGTTCTTATGACGTAGGCAAGTTCCTTGACGGCAAGCGCGGTTATCTGGATGTGCGCAACTTCGACTACGGTACGCTGTTCGGCACCGAGTTCGGCATGAACAAGGCCCAGCGAATCATGACATACGACAGCGGTTCTACCCACGCAATGACTCTTACGGCCGTGGATTTGGACAAAGACGGCAAGCCCGTGATGTGGAAAGTCGAGAACAGTTGGGGCCCTTCATACGGTCAAAAGGGCTGTTTGATAATGACTAACGAGTGGTTCAACGAGTATATGTTCCGTCTCGTGGTCGATAAGAAGTACGTCCCTGCGAAGATGTTGGAGCAGTATGAGCAAGAGCCGGTGATGGTTATGCCCGAAGATCCGCTGTTCCTGGAGGATAATTAAGTACCCGAATAAACCCGGTCTAACACCCAAACAGCAAACCTACAACACCCACCCCAACCCTCCCGAAGGGAGGGAGCTTGATATGCTTTGTCGGTGTTTTCGTGGTGTTTATAAAAGAAACGCGGGAGAAAGTGCCTTTACTTTCTTCCGCGTTTCTTTTTGTTTGTACATTTATTAGACTTAATTGTCTTAGTAAATTTACCCTAATTCTACCCTCAAAAGCATTTTAAACTCCCTCCCTTTGGGAGGGTTGGGGTGGGTGTTTATCCATAATGCCACCCTCAAAAGCATTTTAAACTCCCTCCCTTTGGGAGGGTTGGGGTGGGTGTTTATCCATAATGCCACCCTCGAAAGCATTTTAAGCTCCCTCCCTTTGGGAGGGTTGGGGTGGGTGTTTATCCATAATGCCACCCTCGAAAGCATTTTAAGCTCCCTCCCTTTGGGAGGGTTGGGGTGGGTGTTTATTCATAATGCCACCCTCAAAAGCATTTTAAGCTCCCTCCCTTCGGGAGGGTTGGGGGGGGTTATACCAAATGGCTTACCCACTCGTCCCTGTCACCGGGCAACAGGTCCACCACAGGTATTTCAATCATCGTGTAGCATCCGGGCTGCTGGCGCATTGAGGCGCGCGCCACGTTGACGAGCACTTGGCCCGTCAGTGCAGGGTTGTTGATGCTCATGTCAAACTCGAAGCGCTGGTTCTGCGTCTTTCCGCTTACGCCCTTGCGCACTAAGTTCACTCCGTGGCCCATATCCTTCACGGCGTCCACGCTATCCACCTGCATCACGTAAGTCTCGTCACTTGCGAAGTAGGGATCTTCCTTTATCGCCTTAGTTACTTCTTCGAGGCTGGCGCCATCCTCCAGTTCTACGTAAACCATACGGCGGTGTATCCCTTCGCCCTTGGGTACGGTGAGCGAGAGGGCGTCTTTCACGCCTTTCTTAGAGCGCACGCATACCGAGTGGCCCATGCTCATGCCGGGGCCGAAGTTGGTGTAGCTCAAGCCTTTGGGCGCAAGGCTCTCCATGAGAGTGCGCACCACGCTGTCCGAGCCGGGGTCCCATCCTGCGGCTATCACCGCCACGCGCCCGTGCTCCTTGCATATCTTCATGAGGTTCTGGCGGTATTGGGCGATGCTTGTGTGTATGTCGAAACTGTCAACGGTATTGATGCCCAGCGGTAGGATTTTCGAGGCGTATTCTTCACAGCTTCGCGTGGGAGTAGCGAGTATCGCCACGTCAACGTCTTTCAGTTCAGTTATGTCTTTTACAACGTCATACTGTGCCAGTTCGGCCGGTTTGTTTTCTGCTCCGTTGCGCCTGACGACGCCCGCAATCTCAAAGTCTTCAGCCGCTTCGAGGGCCTCGACAGTGAATTTGCCGATGTTGCCGTAGCCTACTACGGCTGCTCTTATTTTCTTCATCGTTTTACAAATGTTTAGTAAGTTCTGTTAAATCGTAGGCAAAGGTAATGTTTATTGTGCGAAAAGCAAAATAAAACGTAAGTGAAACGCATATTTTATTTTCATTTTATGGTTTTATGTTTTACTGATGTGCGATTTTGTTCTTTTTTTGTCGAGCCGTTGCTTTTATGCTGTGTTGGATGTAGGCTGCTTGCGGTATGCCTCTGTTTGTGTTGTAAAAGGGCATCTTTCAGGCTGCAAAAGGGCACCTTTTGCAGCCTGAAAGATGCCCTTTTGTAAAGTCTCTGATTATCAGCAAGATAGCAGCCTGGTAAAATAGACATTTTAAAAGGTAATTTCCAGGAAAATATTTAACAATATTTAATCATTCGGGGGGGTAATTTAAGTCTTTTTTATAATTTTGCAATATCAAAACCATAGCCGTGTCCCGGTCTTGCCCGTGTCTTTATCATGCTGCGCGTGGCGTGGCGCAACTTCAGGTATAGGCGGATTGCACCAACACTAATCATCATATAGTAATGTTCTGCGGCCATACGCCGCTAATCTATGGCTTCGGTGCGCCGGCCGTCTTTCGTGGCGGTCGGCGCACCCGGTATTCATGCCGGTGTGAGACAGGTGTCGTAAATGTTCCCATTTAGTTTACATTTGTTTTCTGTTTTATACGTTTATTTATTATAATGCTGTTAATTTAATGTATCTTAACATTTTGCAGGCCATAAAATAGGATGTTTTTCACTATATTTGCAAAAATTTACTCAAATATAAGTTGTGGCAAAGACTAAAACTACATATCGGGCTTAATGATTTTTTTTGAACGAAAGAGGTTTAGTATCAATGCAGACCATCAATAATAATACATTAATATAATAATGAGTTACAATCGTTTTATTAAAATCCTCCTGCCGTGCGCAGCAGTGGCGGGGGCTGTCGCGTTGGCTGGTTGTACAGACAGCGACTACGACTTCGATAACATCGACGCGACGATAGGCATTGGCGGCGACGGACTTACGCTGCCGGTAAACTCTACCGACACCATCAAGCTGGCCGACGTGCTCGAACTTGACGGCAACGACTGTGTGGTAGAAGAGCCTAACGGAGACTATGTATTCAGGCAGACGGGCACCCCCGTAGAGCCTGTTAACCCTGAGATTGACAAGATAACGGTGTCGGGTAGCTCTGACGAAGGCGTCGTTGAGCTGCACATCGCACCCGCCCCAACGGGCTACGAGATTACGGCTTCTGGTGTGGCTCAGACTTTCAGCTACTCAGGTGACAAGCCCGAAGAAGTGAAAAGCATCTCTTACGCCGGCGCATCAGGCGTGATGAACCTCGTTGTGGAGTTCCCCGCCGAGCTTAGCGCGGCTACGAGTGCCATCGACGAGATGACAATCACTTTGCCCGCATATATGCAGATAGGCGACGTTACGGCCACGGCCAACTGCACGAAAAACGGTACGCGCCTGATGTTTACCAACGTGCCCACCACCCGCAATCTGACGGTCACCGCCCGGCTTACGGGCTTCGACGTGACGGCAAGCGACGGTGTGAACAGCATAACGCTCGACCACGAGGCCTATAAAATCAACATGACGGGCGAGGTTGGTGTTGACGTGAAGGCTCACGTAAGCGGAACGGCTGCGGCTACCGTCGAGGGCGCGCGCATCAACAGTGTTATGGACATGGGCCGGATAGTGATAGACAACGCACGCGGAAAGTTCGCTCCCGAAATAACCCTTGAAGACCTCGGACGCGTGGAGATAACCGGCGTGCCAGACTTCCTCGATGACGACGAGGTGTACGTAGACCTATATAACCCCGTAATCAAGCTCTCCGTAAGCAACGACATGGCCATCAGCGGACTGATAGACGGCACTATAACCCCGTATAAAGACGGTGCGGTAAGCAGTGAGGCCATCGAGCTGAAGAACATTCCTATAAACGCATCGGCCACTGACGGTGTAGCCGCCACCACCGACGTTTACATCTGCCGCAACGCGGCAGCGTTTAACGCCCCGGCCGGCGCCGTAGTGATTGAAAATACAAATCTTTCCAACGTGATAAATCCCATACCCGACGAGATAACCTTCACCGCAGCCGCCCGCGCCAACGCCGAAGAGGAAGGCTCATTCCAGTTCGGCAAGCGTTACAATGTGCAGCCGGCTTACTCGTTTGAGGCCCCGATAGCCTTCGGCGAGAACGCCAACATAGTATATAAGGACACAATCGACGGCTGGAACGAAGACATCAACGACTTCGACCTCTCAGAAGATGCGGCCATAGAGTTCACCACCACGATAGAGAACCGTGTGCCCGCATACCTCGACTTGACGGTTACGGCCATCGACGCTGACGGCAACGAAATGCCCGAAAGCGAGATAAAGGTGGCTGTGAGCGAGACTGTTATTGCTTCGGGCGACGGCGAGAGCTCTGTTGAGACACCACTAAAAGTCACCGTGACTGAAGGTGCTGAGGGCGCAATGAAGCGTCTTGACGGCCTTGTGTTCCGCATAGAGGCCAAGGCGAATGATGGCGGACAAAATCCCGTCACCGGCCAGACGCTCAACGCACGAAAGCATTTCCTCATAGCGCGCGACATCACAGTGAAACTGGTAGGCCAGATAATAGGCGACTTTAACTAATCACAAAACTCTGAAACGACAATGAAACTTACAAATATAAGGTGTGCGGCAGCCGCCATGATGCTCGCCGTGGCCGGCGGAGCCGCGGCCCAGGGACTCAACTCTGCATACTTCACAGACGAGTACAAATTCCGCCATGACATGAACCCGGCGTTCGGCAACGAGCAGAATTACGTCTCGGTGCCCGCTCTCGGCAACATTAACATCGGTCTGCACGGTAACTTCGGATATAAGGACATTGTGCTCGACAACCCCATGTACCTGCATGGCAGCGACAAGCGGATGACCACCTTCATGAACCCTTACATATCAGCGGGCACGGCGCTCGACGGCTTTAGCAAGGGCAACAACCGCATTGTGGGCGACGTAGGCGTGACAATCCTCTCAGGAGGATTTAAGGCTTTCGGCGGATATAACACCGTTGAAATCAACTCTAAGACGTCTTTCGGGATGTCGTTGCCCTACGAGCTTTTCGAGTTTGCAAAGAACACAGGCAACAAGACGTATGACATAGGCGACGTCAACGCTCACGCCATGTCATACGTTGAGCTGGCTTTCGGCCACTCGCGCCAGATTAACGAGAAGCTGCGCGTGGGCGCAAAGCTGAAATTTCTCTTCGGTCTTGGCCGTGCGGACCTGAAGCTCGAAAACATGAAAGCAGATCTCGCCCAGAACGACAAGTGGACTGTTTCTGGCAAGGCCACGGCCGATGTGTCGATAAAAGGCTTCAAGTATGAGTCGGAGATGGATGAGTACAACAATCCTGACAATGGCGAATACGAAAAGGTTAGCGACATCGACGTTGACGGCTTCGGTCTCGGAGGTTTCGGTATGGCCGTAGACCTCGGTGCCGTTTATCAGATTGACGAGGACTGGAGGGTGAGCGCGTCGGTGCTCGACCTTGGTTTCATCAGCTGGAGCGAGAACGCCCAGGCCGTTAACCGCAGCGACAGGTTTGAGTTTGACGGCTTTCACGACATATCGGTAAACGATGGTGCCGGCGTATCGTTTGACGACCAGGCCGACAACTACGGCGACCAGATAACCGACTTCATAAATCTGCGCGACAACGGCGACAAGGGCGGACGCACCACAGGCATAGGTGCAACGCTCAACTTCGGTGCGGAATACAATCTGCCGGTATATCGCAAGATAACCTTCGGACTGCTCAGCAGCACGCGCATCAAGGGTGCATATACCTGGACAGAAGGCCGACTGAGTGCAAACTGGAAGCCTTTGAAGTGGCTCGACGGCGGCGTCAACTTCGCAGTTAACAGCTTTACGGCCAGCATGGGCTGGGTGCTCAACATCCACCCGAAGGGCTACAACTTCTTCATCGGTATGGATCACCTGCTCGGAAGCATGAGCAAAGAGGGCATACCGCTCAGCTCTAACGCAAGCCTGAACCTCGGAATGAGCATCACTTGGTAATGGGGCTGTAAACATCTGATTATCAATTTTTTTCAAAAGGGCATCTTTCACGCTGCGAAAGATGCCCTTTTACGTTGTCGTTTGTGCCCTTTTGATAGGCAAAAGGCCATGTATCGGATGGCGATTGCGGCAGGGCGACTGGCAAGGCATATCTCATCATTTGATTTTTGAAATAGGATAAAAGGCAGATAAGGCCGATATGGACGTTGGGTGAATAGGACCGATAAGTCAGATATGCCCAATCGACATACGCGAACGACCGGCCGGGCATCTCAAGCCCCCTCCCTTCGGGAGAGTTGGAGTGGTGTCAGGTGAGGCAGAGGGGCGGTGTTAGGTGTATGTTTCTGTCTTCCCGATACGTTAAATAAATTTCCTTTGTGCAATAAAAAGGGCGGGTGTTCGTTTTATTTAAGGTATAATTGTAATTTTTCAGGCAATGATAGAATACGTAAAGGGTGAATTAACCGAACTTACGCCGGCTTACGCAGTGGTAGAGGCCGCCGGGGTTGGTTACGGCCTTAACATCACACTTAACACATATACGGCAGTGCAGGGCAAGAAAGATGTACGCCTGTACGCTTTTGAAGCCATACGCGAAGACACCTACACGCTTTACGGCTTCGCCACAAAGGAGGAGCGCGAGATATTCCTGATGCTCATCACGGTGTCTGGCGTGGGTGCGAATACGGCACGCATGATACTTTCCGAGATGACGCCTGTGGAGCTGTGCGGTGTAATATCGTCGGGCAACGAGAAGATGCTCAAGACGGTTAAGGGCATCGGCCTGCGCACGGCGCAACGCATAATAGTAGATTTGAGAGACAAGATTGCCGCTCTCGGTATGGCCGATGGTATGCCAGCAGAGGTGGGGCAGGCCGCCGAACCGGTGAACAAGGAGGTGAAAGACGAGGCAGTGGGTGCGCTCACGATGCTTGGTTTCGCCCCCGCTCCGTCGGCAAAGGTCGTCATCGCCATACTGAAAGAGCAGCCCGCGCTGCCCGTGGAGCAGGTGGTGAAGCTCGCCTTGAAACAGATAAAGTAAATATGAGAATGTGGAATGAAGAATGAATGATGAAAAGATGAAGAATGTATAGAGGAATATACAGTGTGGTTTAGTCTTGAAAATGTACATTGCCGTATGGCGCAAGTCTGGTTGCTCAATTCTAAATATCCATTTTCCACATTATTGATTATTCATTTTTCATTTAATTAATTTTTGCAGATGAGGAATTTTATTTACGGACTTTTGTTTGTGTTGTTTGCCGTCAGCGCGGCAAGCTATGCTTTCTCCGTGCCTTATCTGCAAGACGACAGGACGCGGCAGCGCAACGTGCGTACGGTGACAGATGGCGACTCGACGGCCCGGCGCGACACGGCACGCATCAACGTGGCGCCCCAACCGGACGTGGTAATCGAGGAAGACAGCATCCCCGACTCGCTGCTGCACCCGCGCTGGAAGATACAGCGCACGGTGCCCGTGACGCAAGACGACCTCGACACATATCCCGCCGACCTTACATTGCCCGACAACATTAATCAGGACGTGGTTTACAACGATTCGCTCGACCGTTATTACATAGGCTCGAAAATGGGTGAGAGCTATCTCTCTACGCCGATTGTGATGACGCCGATGGAATATAGGAAGTGGAGCGAGAAGAAAGAGTTTGACCGCTTCTTCCGCCAAAAGAACGACACTCTCGTGAAGCAGGGCGGCAAAGAGAAATTCTCGTTCACAGATATGCACTTCGACCTCGGCCCCGCCGAAAAGATATTCGGCCCCGGAGGTGTGCGCATCAAAACGCAGGGAACGGCCGAACTGCGGTTCGGCGTAACGCTGAAAAACATCGACAACCCGTCGCTGCCGATACGTAACAGGAAGACGACGACGATGGACTTTGACGAGAAAATCAACCTGAGCGTAAACGGAAGGGTGGGCGACAAGGTGAACATGAACCTTAACTACAACACCGACGCTACGTTCGACTTTGACTCGCAGAACCTTAAACTGAAATACGAAGGCAAGGAAGACGAGATAATAAAGCTCGTAGAGGGCGGTAACGTGTCGTTCCCCAGCAACTCTACGTTGGTGAACGGAGCCACGTCACTGTTCGGTATCCGCACCGATTTACAGTTTGGCAAACTCTCGTTGCAGGCCGTAGTGTCGCAGAAAAAGTCGTCGTCGAAGAACGTATCGTCGAAAGGCGGCACTCAGTTGACGCCCTTCGAGTTCGACGTTACCGACTATGAGGAAAACCGCCACTTCTTCCTCTCGCGCTATTTCCGCGACAGGTTTAATAACGCCATGTCGCAACTGCCCAACGTAATGACAGGCATCACCATCAACCGCGTAGAGATTTGGGTGACAAACAAGAGCGGTACGACCACCAACTCGCGTGACATCGTGGCACTGACCGACCTCGGCGAGAACCAGAGAGTGAGCAACCCGATGTGGGGAGTGACGGGCCAGCCGGTGCCGTCTAACAACGCCAACAGCGAGTATTCAACTATGGTGAGCACCTATGCGGCGGCGCGCGACATCAACCAGACGAGCAGCGTGTTCGACGCCGTGCCCGGATTTGTTGGCGGAGTTGACTATGAGAAGCTCGAAAGCGCACGCCTGCTCACCAGTTCGGAATACACGCTGAACACGGCTATGGGCTACGTGTCGCTGAAATCAACGTTGCAGACCGACCAGGTGATAGCCGTGGCCTACGAATATACTTACGGCGGAGTGACCTACCAGGTAGGTGAGTTCGCCTCTGACATCCAAGACGTCAACCAAGCCCTGTTCGTAAAGTCGCTCAAGAATACCAGCAACAACCCGCAGCAAGGCAACTGGGACTTGATGATGAAGAACGTGTATTACCTCGCTTCGTCGGTAGAGAAAGACAAGTTCAGACTCGACGTTAAGTTCCAGAGCGACACCACGGGCGTGTACTTATCTTATATACCAGAACAGCAGATTAAGGACCAGACAATCATCAAACTCATCGGAGCCGACCGTCTGGACAATAACAACAAGGCGAACAGCAACGGATACTTCGACTACGTTGACGGATACACAGTAAGCAACGGCCGCGTATTCTTCCCGAAGGTGGAACCTTTCGGCGATGATATGTATTCCGCTTTGATTAGCAAGGGAGTGGCGGCCGACATAGCGAGCAAGTACAGTTATACGGAACTGTATGACTCGACCAAGACCGTGGCCAAGCAGATAACCGAAAAGAACAAATACCAAATCAGCGGACAGTTCCGCGGCACACTGGCCAATGTCATATCCCTCGGCGCTTACAACGTGCCGCAAGGCTCGGTGGTCGTTACGGCTGGCGGGGTGACGCTTACCGAGGGCTCCGACTATACCGTTGACTATTCGGCCGGAGAAGTGACGATACTTAACCAGAGCATCATCGACGCCGGGACTACCGTCAATGTGTCGCTCGAAAGTAACACCGACTATGCCCAGGAGCGAAAGACATTTCTCGGACTGAACTGGCAATATGATTTCTCAAAAGATTTCCAGATAAGCGGAACGATACAACACCTCTCGGAACAGGCTCTAACGTCGAAGGTTACGATGGGCTCCGAACCGCTGAACAACACCCTATGGGGCGTCAACATCAACTGGAAGAAGGAGAGCCAGTGGCTCACGAATATGCTTGACAAGCTGCCTTTCCTGCATTGTACGCAACCTTCGCAAATCTCGTTCACCGGCGAGTTCGCCCAGCTTATTGCCGGACAGGCTTCCGGTGTGCAAGACAACGCCTCGTATATCGACGACTTCGAGAACACGGAAAACTCCATCGACGTGTCTTCACCGACGTCGTGGGTGCTTTCGAGCGTGCCATCAATGTTCCCGGAACAGAGCGACAAGACCACCTTGCAGAGCGGTTACAACCGTGCGTTGCTGGCCTGGTACAACATCGATCCGCTCTTTACGCGCCGCAGTTCGTCGCTTACACCGTCACACATAAAGAGCGACCTCGACCAGCTCAGTAACTATTATGTGCGTGAATGGTATGTCAGGGAGGTGTTTCCCACCCGCAACGACAATACATATAGCGGTGCAACGTCCACGCTTCCTATCCTCAACCTGGCTTATTACCCGTCGGAGCGCGGCCCGTATAATTTCAATCCGAACCTGAATTATGACGGTACATTGCAAAATCCTGAACGTCATTGGGGAGGAATGATGAGGAAATTGGACACCAGCGATTTTGAAACGGCAAATATTGAATACGTAGAGTTCTGGCTTCTCGATCCCTTCATCTATTCAAACGAAGAGCCTGATGCCAATGAATACGGAGGTGATTTGTACATAAACCTCGGCGAAGTGAGCGAGGATATTCTCCGTGACGGGCGCAAGTTTTATGAGAGTGGTATGCCGGTGGACGGTTCTCAGAGTTTCGTTACGACCCAGTGGGGCAAGATTCCGACGCAAGCCACGGTGACATACGCCTTCGCCACGACCGACGGTTCGCGCGAGTTGCAGGACGTAGGCTACAATGGCTTGACGGACGCGGAGGAGCGTGAGTTCGGTCCTTACCAGGAGTTCTTGAACGCCATACAAGGAAAGGTGTCGCAGGCACAGCTCGATTCGATAATGAACGACCCCGCCAACGACAATTACCATTACTTCCGCGGGTCTGACTTCGACCGTATCGAGGCCCCGATTCTTTACCGTTACAAGCGTATAAACAATCCGCAGGGAAACTCGCCGGACAGCAATAACCGCACGGAAAGCTACGACACGTCGTATAAGACGACGCCCGACGTCGAGGACATCAACCAGGATTACACCCTCAACGAGTACGAGAAATATTACCAATACCGCATAAGCCTGCGCCCGGAAGACTTCGTTGTGGGGCAGAATTACATCGTTGACAAGCGCGAGACGTCCCCGACGCTGCGCAACGGACAGCCGGGCCATGCCACTTGGTACCAGTTCCGCATACCGCTTGACGACTTTGAAGACCGTGAAGGCTCGATAAGTGACTTCACTTCGATACGTTTCATGCGTATGTTCCTTACCAACTTCAAGAAGCCCATTGTGCTCCGTTTCGCCACTTTGGACCTTGTGCGCGGCGAATGGCGCACTTACGAGCAGCCGCTCAACACTGCCGTGAACGAAAGCGGAACGATGTCGGTAAGTGCGGTGAATATTGAAGAAAACAACGACAAGACCCCTGTGAACTATATTTTGCCGCCGGGTATCGACCGCGAGCAAGACCCGACGCAGCCACAGCTGTCAGAGGAGAATGAACAGGCGTTGAGCTTCACCGCCACAAACTTCTCAACCGGCGAGGCGAAGGCTGTCTATAAGAACACTACGCTCGACCTGCGTCAGTACAAAAGGCTGGAAATGTTCGTCCACGCGAATGCTTTTGAACAGAACACAACTAACTTGCAAGACAACCAGTTAGCCGTGTTCATACGCCTTGGAAGCGACTATCGTAACAATTATTACGAGTACGAGATTCCCCTTTCGCTTACTCCTCCGGGCAATTACGGCCGTTATTCGGTGCAGGACGCACGCGCAGTGTGGCCCGAAGAGAATATGCTCGACATACCGCTCAGCGTGTTTACCGACTTGAAAAAGGCCCGCAACATAGCCAAGTCGCAAGGGTTGGCCTCTTACAATAACGTCTACAGTGCGTATGACGAAGACAAGCCGAACAACAAAATCAGCATCGTGGGCAACCCGACGCTCGGTGAAGTGAAGACGATGATGATAGGAGTGCGCAACCTTTCGGGCGAAATCAAGTCCGGCGAGGTGTGGGTCAACGAGCTGAGGCTTAAAGAGTATGACAACAAGGGAGGCTGGGCCGCGCAAGGTGCGCTCAACATCCAGTTGTCCGACATTGGTTCACTCAACGCCACGGGCAAGATTGTCACCGACGGTTTCGGCGGCATCGAGGACGGCGTGGCCGAGCGTTCGCAAGACAATTACAAGACTTACAGCTTCACGGCGAACGTAGAGCTTGGCAAGTTCTTCCCCGACAAGGCCAAGGTTACGGCACCTTTATATTATTCAATAACACAGGAAGAAACGCGCCCGAAGTATAATCCGCTCGACACGGATATGCTGCTCGACGATGCGCTTGACGGCACGGCAAACAGTCATGAGCGTGATTCGCTTGAAAGCATTGCCGTGACAAAGACTACGAACACTAACTTCTCACTGTCTAATGTGCGCTTCGGAATACAGACCAAGCGCCATCCGATGCCTTACGACCCGGCCAACTTCTCGTTCAGTTACAGCCACAGCCACCGCCACACCAGCGGCGAAACGACGGTCTACGAGAATGAAGACAACTGGCGGGGGGCGTTGAATTACAGTTACACACCGGTCTACAAGCCGTTTGAACCGTTTAAGAAACTAATTAAAAGCAAGAGCAAATGGTACGACATACTTAAACGATTCGGCATCAACTGGTTGCCGCAGAACATCACGTTCGATACTGAAATGACGCGCAACTACTACGAGTTGCAGGAGCGCGACATGGAAAGTACCGATGGCAATCAGCTCCCGCTGACTTTCAGCGAGCAGTTCCTTTGGAACAGGTCGTTCTCCATGCGTTGGGACTTGACGAAAAACTTGCACATGAACTTCAGCAGCAGAACCAATGCCGAGATAGAAGAACCATACACACCGATAAACAAAGACCTTTATCCCGACCAGTATTCGGCTTGGAAGGACTCTGTGTGGACGAGCATAAAGGACTTCGGACGGCCGTTGGACTATAACCAGACGTTCGATGCGTCTTACCAGTTGCCGCTCAACCTCATCCCGATTTTCGACTGGGTGAATGCCGACGGTAACTACAACGCTACGTACAACTGGACGCGCGGTACAGACCTGGAGGACGGCACGTCGCTGGGCAACTCGATAACGATGAACCGCACGTACAACATCAACGGTACGTTCAACCTTGAAAAGCTCTACAACCATGTGCCATTCCTGAAGAAAGCCAACGACCGCTTCAACAAGACGCAGCGCTCGTCGCGCACTTCAGCGTCGCGGCGCAACGCCAACCGCCGCCGGCAGGACGACAAGAAGGGCGGCAAGGAAGTCTTGAAGAACGGAAAGAGCGGCAAGGACGGCGACAAGGAACAAAAGGAGTTGCCCAAGAACAAGCGCAGCTTCGAGAAGGAAATCGTGCTCATGCCGGACACCACGCTTACCATATCACACGGCAAGAACAGCAAGCGGCTCGTCGTAAGGGCCAAGACCAAGGAGGGCAAGACGTTCAAGCTGAAATACAGGAAGCTGGACAACAACCGCATACGGATAACGTCGAAGGTTGACACGGCCACGACTCTGAAGCTCACCGTCACGCCAAAGCTGCCGCTCGACGAGAACAAATGGTATAAAGCGGCGCAGTGCGTGGCGCGCGGACTGATGCTTGTGCGCAACGTCAGCTTCTCTTACCGCAACCAGTACAGTATGTATCTGCCGGGCTTCATGCCCGAAGTCGGCGATATGTTCGGCCAGCGCAGCGGCGACATCATGTCTCCGGGGCTCGACTTCGCTTTCGGTTTTGTTGGCGACGATTACATCGATAAGGCCAAGGAGCGCAACTGGCTGCTCATGAACGACAGCGTGGCCACGCCCGCCACAACAAGCCTTACCGAGGACCTTCAGCTGCGCATGACGCTTGAGCCGGTGAAGAACCTCAAGATAGACCTTAACGCCAGCAGGACGGAAACCAAGTCGAAGAGCATACAATATATGTACGCAGGTTCGCCCACAACGCAGAGCGGCACGCTCACAATGACGACAATCAGCCTCGGCAGCGCGTTCGAGGGCATGGGCGACGCTACCAACGGCTACCACTCGGCTACTTTCGATAAGTTCTGCAACTCGCTTGAGGGCTTCCGTAACCGCGTAGAGGCGCAGTATGCCAATGCCACTTATCCCGCCGGGTCGGCTCTGGCAGGCCAGAAATTCGACCCCGCCAACGGTTCCGTCAGCAAGTACAGCGCCGACGTGATGATACCGGCGTTCCTCTCTGCCTACACCTCTATGGGCGGCTCTTCGCTCTCGATATTCCCCGCCTTGTCGCGCCTGTTGCCCAACTGGACCGTGCGTTACAGCGGACTGGTCAACCTGCCGTGGTTCCGCGACGTGTTCAAGAGCTTCAACATCAACCACGCCTACAAGAGCATCTATGCCGTAGGCTCGTACAGCTCTTACAGTTCTTTCCAGGAATACATGAACGGCCTCGGCTTCATCACTGATGCCACCACGGGCAATCCACTGCCAAACAGTATGTACAACGTCAGCACGGTGAGCATCAACGAGTCGTTCTCGCCCCTCATCGGTATCGACATGACTTTCCGCAACGACCTCAGCTGCAAGTTGGAATACCGCAAGACGCGCGTGCTGACGCTAAGCATGACGAGCATACAGATCAACGAAGCCGTAAGCAATGACTGGGTGGTGGGCGCAAGTTACAAGATTAATAATTTCAAGCTCTTCGGCGGCAACCGCCGCAGGCGCGTGCGTTCAAACCGCAACAACGACGATGACAACAACTCGTCTGCCACGTCAACATCACGCAGTGCCACCGGCTTCAACACGTCGCTTAACCTGCGTCTCGATCTCTCTTACCGCAAGCAGGCGGCCATCTGCCGCGACATAGCCTCGATGACGAGTTCGGCCAGCAGCGGCAACACAGCCTTCAAACTTTCATTCTCTGCCGACTATGCACTCTCGCGTCTGCTTACGATGAGTTTCTATTACGACAGGCAGACTAATACCCCGTTGCTCTCGTCGAACAGTTACCCGACCACGACGCAAGACTTCGGCCTGAGCCTTAAGTTCTCGCTTACGCGATGACGTGGCATTTAAACAGAGTGTGCCGGAATGGAGTTGACGTGTGGTAGACGCTTTACGTCGGGATTGTTTGTCTGAATGCGGAATGTTGAGCATTTACAACGGACAAGTGATGATTTATTATTATACAAGCCATAGTCCGTTAGTTACTCCGGGTGAAGCGAATCTGGCTGATGTTAATTTCCGATGACACCTAATCTTTTGTACACCTTCTTCCGGCTTTTTCTCCTTTGTCTATCTTGTTGACAGTCAGTGTTTTATCTGTGGCTTTGCAAAAGGGCGTCTTTTAGCTTGCAAAAGGTGCCCTTTTGCGTTGTCAAAGCTATCCTTTTGTGTCATGAAAGGTGCCCTTTTGCAGTGCTGAGCTACTAAGCCCCCGGCTTGTTTGCCGTCGGCTGTCCGTAGCTTGATGTGCTGTCGGGCTTTTTAGTTATAAATTATAACTATCTTTGTGTCTTGTGTGCACGCTGTTTCGTGCAATTATGTAAAGCATAGATACACTGTTTGCCGTCATATTGACGTTAAATAATGTGCTAAAAGCAACTTGTTGCACATGAGACGGCTGATTGTGCATATTTGAAAAATGAATTATTATTACATTTTTATTTTGCACTTTGCCATAGTTGCATTATCTTTGCACAAAAAGACGGAAAGTGTGCGGTTTTTGAGGCTATAGCCCCTTCCATTGCGCTTGAAGTCTACATACCTAAATCTTATTAACCATGAGTTCGATACTTAACTTTGACGATTTAATCTTGAAGTTGTCCCGGATGAACGGACGCAAGCGTGTGGTGGTGGCTTGTCCCGCCGATTCACATACTGAATATGTCGTAGAACGAGCTTTGAGGGAAGGCATTGCCGACTTTGTGCTGGTGTGCGCCGGTGCGTGCACGCCTGAGTTTGCAATCCTGCGCGACGGTTATGCCGGACGTGTGGAGGTTGTCATCGAGCCTACCGTTGACGATGCGGCGCGCCGTGCGGTGGCCATAGTCCGCTCAGGTGACGCCGATGTGCTGATGAAGGGTTCCATGAATACGGACAACCTGCTGCACGCCGTGCTCAACAAGGAGCACGGCATACTTGAGCCGGGGCGCGTGTTGAGCCACGTCACCGTGACGCACATCCCCGCTTACGGCAAGCTCCTCGTCTTCTCCGACGCTGCCGTTGTGCCACGTCCCACGCTCGATCAGTTTGACGCCATCCTCGGTTATGCCGTCGGCGTCAGCCGCCGTTTGGGTGTCAGCCGTCCCGGTGTGGCCTTGGTCAACTTCACAGAGAAAGTCAACGAAAAGTTCCCGCATACCTTATATTATGAGGAGTTGAAGCGTCGCGCTGCCGAAGGCCGTTACGGTGACGTTTGCGTAGGCGGCCCGATGGACGTAAAGACTGCTTTGGACGCCGAGAGCGGCAGCATCAAGGGCATCACGTCGCCCGTGGTTGGCAATGCCGACGTGCTGGTGTTCCCCAACATCGAGTCAGGCAATGTATTCTACAAGACCATCTCTTTGTTCGCCGGTGCCGACATGGCCGGTATGCTTTGCGGCACAACGGTTCCCGTGGTTGTGGCTTCGCGCGCCGACTCGTGCGAGTCGAAGTTCTACAGTCTGGCCATCGCTTGTGTCGATTGATTAATTCATAATTCACAATTCACAATTCATAATTGGGTTGGCGCACAGTTTTTACACTATGGAGTATGCCCAATTATGAATTATGAATTGTGAATTATGAATAAAAAAATGTTATTGTGCATTACGAATTATGAATTGAAATATATGCGAATTTTAGTAATAAACCCAGGTTCTACTTCAACAAAGATAGCCGTGTATGAGGACGACAAGTCAGTCTGGATGACCGGTGCGCACCACCATGTCAGCGAGCTTGCCGCCTTTCATCACATAAGTGACCAGTATGAGTATCGTAAGAATTTCGTCTTGCAGCGTCTTTCCGATGCCGGCATAGAGCTCCGTTTCGATGCCGTTATAGGGCGCGGCGGCCTGTTGCATCCGCTCGCCGGCGGTGTCTATGCCGTCAACGAGAAGATGAAGCACGACCTGATGTACGCCGAGCGTGAGCACGCCTGCAACCTCGGAGCGCTCATAGCGGCGGAGATTGCCGCCGAATGCGGCTGTCCCGCTTACATTGCCGACCCCGTGGTGGTTGACGAGATGCGTCCCGAAGCCCGCTATACAGGCTTCCCCGGCATCGACCGCAAGTCAATCTTCCACGCTCTCAACCAAAAAGCCGTGGCCCGCAGATACGCCTCTTCCGTAGGTAAGAAGTACGAAGAGCTGCGCCTTATCGTTGCCCATATCGGCGGCGGAATATCCGTCGGCGCCCACGTTTACGGCAAGGTGGTTGACGTCAACAACGCCCTTGACGGCGAAGGGCCGTTCTCTCCGGAGCGTGCCGGCACCGTGCCGTCGGGCCAGTTGGTGGATATATGCTTCAGCGGGAAGTACACTTGCAAGCAGGTTAAGCAGATGATAAGCGGCAAGGGAGGCCTGGCCGCGCTCTTGGGCGAGACCGACATGATAACCATCGACCGCAAGGCGGAGGACGGCGAGCAGCCTTACAAGGAGGTGATTGACGCCATGATGTACACCATCGCCAAGCAGATAGGTGCCATGTACGTAGCCATGACGGGCCGGGTGGACGCGATAATTCTCACCGGCGGTATCGCCCACAGCGACTATTGCATGGACATTCTGCGCCGTCAGATTGATTATCTCGCCCCGATTGAAACCATCCCCGGCGAGAACGAGATGGGGTCGCTGGCCTACAACGCCCTCGGCGTGCTTCGCGGCGAGCTGCCTTTGCTTGAGTACGAGTAGACAACACCCGCCCCAACCCTCTCGAAAGGAAGGAACTTTATGTGCCGTCGATG
The DNA here is from genome assembly GCA_944320285.1 of uncultured Prevotella sp. Taxonomy (GTDB): domain Bacteria; phylum Bacteroidota; class Bacteroidia; order Bacteroidales; family Bacteroidaceae; genus Prevotella. Next base: position 17,729 of record CALUGX010000006.1, on the reverse strand, counting down.
CTTTGCCTGTGAGCTTTGTGCGGAAAGGCTGGCTTCCTTTTAGGCGTACTAAGTTCACTCCCTTCGGGAGGGTTGGGGTGGGTATTTTAATTACAATGTATTTTTCTTGCAGCCGTAATGTAAAAAACTAAAGATACCTTTGCCATAGACCAAATGAGGTATCTGTATGTTTAACATCTTCATCAACGTCATTTCACAGAAGGTCATGCCTGGCTTCATAGCAAACCGGGCGTGGCCTTTTTGCTTGAAGGGCGTTGTATGGAGCATTGAGTGTTGACTGTATGAAGGCAAAGGCATTGTTTGTGTTGATGCTGTGCATGACGTTCATGGGCAGCGGAGTTGTCCGGCAGACTGTTTTCAGCGTGTCGGGCAGGGTAGTGGATACGTCAGGACGCGGTGTTGAGGGTGTCGTCGTCAACAACGGCCGTAGTTTCACCGCAACTGACGCCACCGGCCGTTGGGTGCTGATGACCGACACGTTGGAGAGCAAATATATATCGATAACCACTCCTGCAGACTACTGTCTGCCGTCTGCCGACGGCCTTGCCGCCGGCTTTTTTGTGCCGGTGAGCGAGGCACTTGCCGCCGGCGGGCACGACTTTGTGCTTGAACGACGCACTGAGAGGGCCGACAGCTTTTATTACATAGCCATATCCGACCCGCAGGTGCGCGGCGAGCGCGACATGGGGCGGTGGCTTGCCGAGGCTGTGCCTGACATCCGCCGCACCGTAGACTCGCTCAGACTGCGGCGTGAAGTGGTAGGTGTGGCACTGGGCGACATGGTGTTTGACAATATGCCGCTGTTTGAAGGCTATGCCAAGTCGGTGAGGAACACTGGCATGACACTTTTCCACTGTATCGGCAACCACGATTTTGACAAGCGCTGGAAGGACCTTGACAATATGCGTCTTGGCACCCCGGTGTATGCCGAGATGGAGTATAACAGACGGTTCGGCCCTACCGATTATTCGTTCGACATAGGCAAGGCGCACGTGGTGACGATGAAGAACATCGACTACTTAGGCGGCGGGTGCTACGTTGAGCGCATGACCGAAAGGCAGCTTGAATGGCTTGAGAAAGACCTGAGTTATGTGCCGAAAGGCTCTCTCGTGATACTGAATATGCACGCTGCCGGGTGGAACGCCGTGGCCGGACGAGGCAATATGCGCAACGCTCGCAGACTGGCCGGGGTGCTGCGGGGCTACCGTGTGCACGTGTTCTGCGGCCACACGCATTTCTTCCAGAACGTCGAGGTTACGCCGGAGCTTTACCAGCACAACATCGGGGCCGTCTGCGGGGCATGGTGGGCGGGAAGCGTCAACCGCTGCGGCGCGCCCAACGGCTACCTTGTGGTTGAGGTTGACGGCGACAGCCTGTCGTGGCATTATAAGTCCACGGGCAGCGGTTGGAGCCGGCAGCTGGATGTTTACGGGCAGGGCGAGTTTCTTACGCAGAAGGATTATGTCGTGGCCAACGTGTGGGATTACGACACGTCATGCCGTGTGGAATGGTTGCAGGACGGCAAGTTCATGGGCGTAATGGAGCGCTTCACTGACATAGACCAGGGCTATTCCTCGTGCCGTGCCGGGCGCAAGGACGACGCGCAGACGTCACACCTGTTCCGCTGCCGTCCGAGGGGATGCTATAAAGAAATCACCGTGGTGCTGACCAACCGCTTCGGCGAGCGTTTCTCATGCCACATATAACTTCTCTTTCCTTATGCGTGGAGGGCTGTGTCCTTTGCACCGTGCGGCAATCTGCATTGAGGAACTGTGCCCGTAGCCATGCCTGAGTATGGCCTTGCGTTGTAAAAGGTGTCCTCTTGCGTTGCAAAAGGGCATCTATTGCACTGTAAAAGGGCACCTTTCGCATCGCAAAAGGGCATCTTTCGCATCGTTGTTCGAGGCGTATCGGCAAACCGTTGATAATCAACGGTTTATGCTGTTGCTGCAAGCGGACGGATTAAATCCGTGCCTGTGGCCTTCGGCACAGCGTTTTAATATTCTGTTAAGATTGGCTGCCGTGGCGGGTTATCGTTTCTTCGGTTCGAGGAAAATCAGTAATTTTGCAACACAGATTACAAAAGACATTGACATGAAACGAAACTCTTTTTTAGCGAAAGTGCTCCTCGTGGCCGCCGCCTTTGCGTGCCTCGGTCTCCAGCAGGGCACGGCCGCCGGTCTCGACCGGCCGAAGTTGGTAGTCGGAATCGTGGTAGACCAGATGCGCTGGGACTACCTTTACCGTTACTACAACCTCTACGGCGAGGGCGGCTTCAGGCGGTTGATGGCCGAAGGCTACAACTGTGAGAACACGATGATTAACTACGTGCCCACAATCACGGCCGTGGGGCATGCCTCGATATTCACCGGCTCGGTGCCGGCCATACATGGCATAGCCGGCAACGACTTCATGATGGACGGCAGGATGGTTTACTGCTGTGCCGACTCTACGGTGAGCGGCGTGGGCAGCGACACCGACGCCGGGCGTATGTCGCCCCGCAACCTGCTCACTACCACCATTGGCGACGAGCTGAAGATAGCCACTGACTTTAAGGCTAAGGTGGTAGGTGTGTCGCTCAAAGACCGCGCTTCAATCCTGCCTGCGGGCCATGCGGCCGACGGAGCCTACTGGATGGACAACGCCACGGGCCGCTTCATCACCAGCACTTATTACATGGAGAGGCTGCCGCAGTGGGTTGCCGACTTCAATGAGAGGTACGGCGGAAAGAGCGAACGTGAGACTGGTTACTCTCCTTACGGCAACCTCGTCACGGCGGAGATGGCCAAGGCTGCCGTCGAGGGTGAGGCCTTGGGTCAAGACTCTGTTACGGATATGCTTACGGTGAGCTTCTCAGTCACCGATAAGGTAGGCCACGAATATGCCACGCACAGCCCTGAAATACAGGAGATATTCATCGATCTCGACCGCAGGCTTGCCGACCTGTTCGGCTATCTTGACAACAAGGTGGGCAAAGGCCGGTATCTCGTGTTCCTCACGGCAGACCACGGCGCGGCCAACAACGCCCAGATGCTGCGCGATAACGGCATACCTGCCGGCGGCTTCGTGGCGTCAAGGGTGGCCAATGAACTTGACGGCTATCTTAAAGGCAGGTTCGGAGTACAGCGCAGCCTTGTCGCAACAATCAACAACTATAAGGTGTTTATCGACCATAAGGCCGTAAGCGAACTGTCGCTACAGCTCGACGACGTGAAAAAGGCCGCCGTTGACTGGCTGAAACGTGACCCGCAGTATGCTTACGTCGTAGACCTGGAACACGCTATGGATGCCACGCTGCCGGCCCCGGTGCGCGAGCGGCTCGTCAACGGCTACCACCGCCTGCGCAGCGGAGACATACAGCTGGTGCTCAACCCGGCGCATTACGAGACAGGAACTGACGAAATAGGCCGCGGAACCACTCACGGCGTATGGAACCCCTACGACTCACACATCCCGTTCATACTCATGGGATGGCACGTTAGCCCCGGCTCAACCAACGCCCCGACCACCATCAACGACATCGCAGCCACAGTCTGCGCCCTAATCCACGTGCAGATGCCCAACGGCTGCATTGGCAACGCCGTGATTAATTAAGGACTAAGAGTTAAGAATTAAGAAATATGAATGTCCGCAAAGCTCCCAATCATCAGTTGTTAAAGGAGCTGAAGTCGTTAATCGCTCCCTGCGGTTGCCAGGTAATTAAAGACATTTGCCTTGTTGATAAAGTCCGCTAAAAAGAGAATAGGGTGATTGCGGACATTCATATTAAGAAAATATGGCTTGTTGATAGTGCGGGGATAAGCGTATATTGCATATTTCTTAATTCTTAACTATTAATTCTTAATTAATCTTTCAACCGTAAGGTTGGTTGTTTTATCAGTAAATCGGATACAGACTTTTTCCTTGTTTTTGTGTAATTTTGCAACAGAAAACAAAATCAAAGACATAAAGTTATGAAACTGATAGCTAACACAGAGTTTGGCGGCGAGCGTCCGTTGTTCGCCTCACACGACCTTCATCTTGACAATGTTACCATCCGCGAAGGCGAGTCGGCCATCAAGGAGTGCAGCAACATAGTGGCTACTAACTGCCGTTTCGAGGGCAACTACCCCTTCTGGCACGTCCACGGCTTCACTATCGAGAATTGTTATTTCGCCGTTGGAGGCCGTTCCGCCCTGTGGTATTCAGACCACTTGACGATGAAGGACACCGTTATCGACGCCCCGAAGATGTTTCGCGAGATGAACGACATCGACATCGAAAACGTCGAGATGAACGATGCCGACGAGATATTCTGGCGTTGCAGCCGCATTAACGTAAAGAACCTGAAGCTCCACGGGGGCACTTATCCATTCATGTTCAGCACGGACATCCGCGTTGACGGCCTCGAAAGTGACAGCAAGTACGTCTTCCAGTACGTGAAAAACGTGGAAATCCACAACGCAAAAATCACCACCAAGGACGCCTTCTGGGAAGTGGAGAACGTCACGATTTACGACTCCGAGCTCAACGGAGAATACCTCGGATGGCACTCTAAGAACCTCCGCCTCGTGAATTGCCATATCTCCGGCGAGCAGCCTCTTTGCTACGCTCACGACCTGAAACTCGAAAACTGCACATTCGACGCCTCTTGCGACCGCGCCTTTGAGTATTCAACGCTCGATGCCGACATACGCGGGGCGATCACAAACATCAAGAACCCCACGTCGGGACGCATCGTTGCAGACGCCGTTGGGTCGATAACACTCGACGAGAACATCAAGGCTCCCGCCGATTGTGAAATCAAGACGAGGAATTAAGAATTACGAGTTAAGAATTAAGAAAATATGCCACGTCAAGCGTCAAGACAAGTTTTCTTAATTCTTAACTCTTAATTCTTAATTTAAAAAACGCCATGACCGTTGTCATTGCCTATTTCCTAATCTATGTAGTGTGGGGGTCTACCTACTTTTTTATAGGTGTCTGCCTGCGCGATTTGCCGCCTTTTGTGCTTGGAGCGGTGCGTTTCAGCGTGGCCGGACTTGCTCTCTTAGCCTTTTGCAAGCGGCGTGGCGAACGGCTGTTCAGTAAGCGGCTTATATTGAAATCAGCCGTATGCGGCATCGTTTTGCTGTTTATCGACCAGGCAGTTATCATGTTTGCACAGCAGTTTGTGAGCAGCAGCCTCGTCGCAATAGTAGCTTCATCCACGGCGGTGTGGATAATGCTGCTCGACGTTCCGGCCTGGAAGCGCAATTTCAGGAGTCCCGCAACGGTGGCGGGTATGTTGTCTGGCTTTGTCGGAGTAGCTTTGTTGTATGTTGAGCAGGTGCTTTCAGAGGGACGGCAGACGGGCCACGGCGAGTACGGTGTGCTGCTTTTGGTAGGCGGATGCGTGTCATGGGCCTTAGGAACACTCTATTCCAAGTATGGTTCTTCAGCTGAAGAGAACGTCGGCGGGCTTGCAGGTTCGGCGTGGCAGATGGTTGCCGCCGGTGTGGTTTTCGGTCTTTGTGCCTGTGCCACGGACGGTTTTACCGGGACTGCTTGGGCTTCCGTGCGTGTGTCAACATGGCTTTCGTTGGCTTATTTGATAACTTTCGGCTCGCTGATGGCCTATACTGCCTACGTATGGCTGCTCAAAGTGAGGCCTGCCTCTGAAGTGGCCACTCACGCATACGTCAACCCCGTGGTGGCCGTTGTGCTTGGAGCCGGGCTTGGCGGCGAGCGTGTCACGGCGGTGCAGCTTGTCGGACTGGTTGTAATATTGCTCAGCGTGATGAGCGTCAACAAACGAAATAAATGAACAAAAGTAATCTTTCACCCGTTAAACCGTCTGAGCGTTATGTCATTTTGGACGCTTTGCGTGGTTTCGCGCTCATCGGCATCTGTCTTGCCAACTATCCGGAGTTTTCCCTTTACACGTTCCAGCCGCACGAAGTGGCGGCCTCCATGCCGTCGGCGGGCATCGACCGCATAGTCAGGTTTATGCAATATGTCTTTGTTGACGGTAAGTTTTACACCCTGTTTTCACTGCTTTTCGGTATGGGCTTTTCTATCATAATAAGCCATGCAGCCGAGCGTGGCGAGGGCGGCTTCCGCCTTTTTTACCGCCGCATGGCAGTGTTGGCGGTGATAGGCTTGTTGCATTTGATGTTCATTTGGAGCGGCGACATACTAATGTTGTACGCCCTGATGGGCATGGCCTTGCCGTTGTTCAGGCACGCGGGCGATAAGGAACTGCTCAGGTGGGCTGTTTTTTTCCTGCTGTTGCCCGTGTTTGTCGATGCCGCCACGTCGTTTTCAGGCGTCAGCCTGTCTGCTCCTGCGGTCAGGGCGCAGTGGCATTACTGCCGGATGTACGGCATAACGGAGGAGAACTTCGGCTATTGGCTGCGCGATGCCGACACGTACCGCGAGGTGTTCCGGTTCCTTGTGCAAGGCGCATTGGTGCGAGTGCAAGAGTTTGTTGACGGCAACCGCTATTTCAAGGTTATGGGCTTGTTCATTATAGGCTTCTACATCGGTCGGCGAAAACTCTACGCCGACCTTGCCGCCCACAAGATTTTGCTGCGCCGCGTGGCTGCGGTGGGCTTCGGCGTCGGCCTCCCGTTGTCGGCGGTTTACGCCTGGAGCGCCGTGGGTGGCCATCCTTTTGGCACTGCCGGTCACTCCTTCCTTTATCTTGTCAGCGTCTATCCGTTGGGCTTCGCGTATATGTCTGGACTTTGCCTGCTCTACTTGAAGAGCCGCGAAGCGCGCTTGTGGCGGTGGCTGGCGGCACCGGGCAGGATGGCGTTGACTAACTACATCGGGCAGTCAGTCGTCGGGATGTTCCTTTTTTACGGTATAGGTTTGGGGCTTGGGGCGAGCGTCGGACTTGCCACCACCGAACTTATGGCTCTCGGCGTGTTTGTCTTTCAGACGGTGTTCAGCTTCGTGTGGCTGCGCTATTGCCAGTTCGGGCCGCTTGAATGGGTGTGGCGTATGCTTAATTACGGAAGGTATTTCAGCCTGTTTTGCAGGCGCCGATAACAAGAAAGCCGGCCGGCAATGTCACAAATCCATATCCATTGCCGGCCGGCCTTCGTTTTATTTACCAATAGTTTTTAGCTTTTCGGCCATTTTCTCTATGTCGATTGTTGCGAATTCAACCTTGCCTTCGGGGTCGATGAGGTAGAACGTGGGCACCCATCTGATATTATACGCTGAACCGACGGTGCTTTCCGATACGGCCTTCTGCTCGCAGTGCTGCATCCAGTTGAGGCCGTTGTCCTCAACATACTTGCGCCAGTCATCAACGTTTGTGTCGAAAGACACGCCCACGAACGTAACTCCCTGTGGTGCGTATGTCTCGTGCAGCTCCTTCATGCGCCCCGTGACGGCCTGGCAGTCGCGGCATCCCGACCTCCAGAACTCAATCAGCACATATCCGCCGCGCAGTTGGGCGAGGCTTATTCCGTCGGGCTCTTTGTCTGTAAACATTGTGAACACCGGCGCTACGGTGCCTGCGGCGAGCATCGTTGAATCGTAATCTGTCTCGTCGTCACCGCCGAACGTACAGGCCGCGAGGCATAGCGAAACGGCTGCCAGCATCGCCGCCATGATGCGGCTCTTTATGTTTTTCATCTGTTACGGGTGTTATTTCATTTCTGCAAATATAGTCTTTTTCAGCCGAAAAACAATGAAATGTGCGGCAAATAGTGCGCTTTGCGTAAAAGCCTGACAGCGAGACGCTTACGCATAGGCATCTTTCGCCTTGCAAAAGATGCCCTTTTACACGGCAAAAGGTATCCTTTTACGTGCTAAAAGGATACCTTTTGTAACATGGACGTGCATTAGAATATGATTGCATCGCCGGCCGGTGTGTCGTCCGGGCCGAAAACGTCGGCCATATACTGTATGCACATCACCACCATATCCGTATTTCCGGTGTTGCGCAGCCGGCGCTTGCCGGCCGGTGCCACGCGCACGAGGCTGCCTTCAGCCACTGTGAACGTTGCGTCGTCAACCCTGAACTCGGCTTCACCCTTGATTATCATGTAGAGCTCCTCGTGCTTCTTATGGGCGTGTACGAACGGACTTTCCTGTCCGGGAGCCATTGTTTGCAGTGACATCTCCATGCCCGTGGACTTCAACGCCGCGCCGGTGAACACTTTGCCCTTTACCGTTACGCCTTCGCCCATAGGCAGTTCAAAACCGTTTAACTCGTCAAACTTTCCTGTTGAGACAGCCGTAAAGTTGGCACCTTCTCCTAAAACTTTCATTTCTTTCATATTTCCGATGTTTAAGATTGTTGTTGTTTACGGGTGCAAAGATAATGCGTAAATTTATGATTGACAAGAGGTTAACCCGGCGTAACATGGTTACGCCGATGTTACCGATGCTGGTTTGCAGGGCTTTACGATTTCAAGTTTTACATTGTTTAACTTCTATAGTTTCGTTTTTAGGCTGATGAGAGTTGCTTTTTGTAAACCATAAAAGCTCTCATTTATTATTAGGACGGATACAGACACGGTGCTCTTTCCGCAGTGCCCGATAAGGAACGTGTTGTCGAGGATTGGCGACAAGTGGTCGATGTTGGTGCTTTTCACGCTTGCAGGCACGGCGTTCTGCGCTTCAACGGCCTGAAGCTCTACATCCCCGACATATCCAAGAAGATGCTCTCTGTGGCGTTGAAGACGTTCGAAGCTGACGGATTGGTGTCAAGGAAAGTGTATGCCGAGGTGCCGCCGAGGGTGGAATACAGCCTGAGGGAGCGCGGAATGTCGCTCATTCCGCTGATAGACAGCTTGATAAATTGGGCTAAAGCCAATATGGACGACATATTGGCGGACAGAAATTCTTATTTAATTCATAATTCATAGTTCACAATTCATAATAGGGTTACGGCTTGTTTACTCTTTATCCGTAGGCCTTATTATGGATTGTGAACTAAAATCAGGCGCCAGTTAATTATGGATTATGAATTGAAAATCATTTTTTATCATACGCGTGCAGCGGATAGTCGAGAGTGAAGTGCAGTCCGCGGCACTCCTTGCGCTCTATTGCTTGTCGCGTGATGAGGTAACCTACGTTGATCATGTTGCGCAGTTCGCAGATGTCACGACTGGCCTTCACGCGCTTGAACAAGGCCTCCGTCTCCTCGTAAAGCAAGTCAAGGCGGTCCCAGGCGCGCTTCAGGCGCAGGTCGCTGCGCACGATTCCCACGTAGTTACTCATCGTCTGGCCTACCTCCTTGACGCTCTGCGTGATGAGAACCTTCTCCTCATTGGTCATCGTTCCTTCGTCGTTCCATTCGGGTATGCGGTCGTTGAAGGCGTATTCGTCCACGTGCGCAAGGCTGTGGCGCGCCGCCGCGTCGGCGTAGACGACGGCCTCGATGAGCGAGTTGCTGGCCAGTCGGTTGCCGCCGTGCAGCCCCGTGCACGAACATTCGCCCAAGGCGTAGAGGCGGTGGATGCTCGACTCGCCGTTCAAGTCAACCTTTATGCCGCCGCACATATAGTGTGCCGCCGGGCGCACGGGTATGTACTCTTTCGTTATGTCGATGCCGATGGAGAGGCATTTCTGGTAGATGTTGGGGAAGTGGTGCTTCGTCTCCTCGGCATTCTTGTGCGTAACGTCGAGGCAAACGTGGTCTATGCCGTGTATTTTCATCTCCTTGTCGATGGCACGCGCTACAATGTCACGCGGCGCGAGAGACAGTCGCTTGTCGTATTTCTCCATGAACGACTCGCCGGTAGGCAGCCTCAGTATGCCTCCATAGCCGCGCATGGCCTCGGTGATGAGGTACGCCGGATGAGTCTCGCCCAGATGATAAAGGGCCGTGGGGTGGAATTGTACGAACTCCATATCCTGCACTGTGCCCTTGGCGCGGTACACCATAGCCTCACCGTCGCCAGTGGAGATGATTGGGTTTGTGGTGGTCTGGTAGACGGCTCCGCATCCTCCGGTGCACATCAGGGTGACTTTGCTGAGGTAGGTGTCAACCTTTTGTGTGTCGGGGTTTAGCACATAAGCTCCGTAACATTCTATGTCGGGCGTGCGGCGGGTGACTTCTATGCCTAAGTGGTGTTGTGTAATGATCTCAACGGCGAAGTGATTTTCCTTTATTTCAATGTCCGGATTGCTTCTCACCGCTGCCATGAGGCCGCGTTGTATCTCGGCTCCCGTGTCGTCGGCGTGGTGCAGGATGCGGAACTCCGAGTGTCCGCCTTCGCGGTGGAGGTCATATTCGCCGCTTTCGGTCTTGTCGAAATTCACTCCCCATTGCACCAATTCCTTTATCTGCGCCGGTGCGTTGCGTACCACTTGCTCCACGGCGCGGCGGTCGCTGATGTAGTCACCGGCTATCATCGTGTCTTCGATGTGCTTCTCGAAATTGTCAACTTGCAGGTTGGTCACCGATGCTATGCCACCCTGGGCTTTCGCCGTGTTGGCTTCGTCGAGCGTTGTTTTGCAGATGATACAAATCTTTCCTTTATGCGCTCTTGCTATTTTAAGGGCGTAGCTCATACCGGCGACACCACCGCCGATAATCAAAAAGTCGTACTTGAATACCATGATACGTTTTATAAAACGATTGCAAAAGTAATAAGAAAATCCGAAACGTTGGTATAATGGTGACGGTTTTTAGCATATAATAAGTTGCTTTATGCCCTGATAATGTGGGGTTTAGTGATAAAATGACTAATTTTGCACCGATGATTGACAACAGTGTATTCCGCCGCAGGGTGTTTGCGCCCGTTAGTTCCGTTGCCGCTTTGGTAACGGCTTCAGTGTTAGTGATGTTTTTCATGCGTCCTGCCGCAGGGTGGGGGCGTGCCGTTCACGCCGGCGAAGGTGGCGTGGAAGACACCGTAAGGATTGATTCCGCCGGTGCCGACGTCGCCATTTCAGAGCCCGACTTGCTCTGGCCGCTCAACGTGCAGTCGCGCCTTGAGATGTTGTTGGGGAGCGAAATCTTCGAGACTTCCACCGTGGGGATGATGGTTTACGACCTTACGGCGGACTCTGTGCTGTTCAGCCACAACGAGCGGCAGCTCATGCGGCCCGCCAGCACGTTGAAGATGATGGTGGCCGTGGCCGCGCTCGACCGCCTCGGCAGTGACTATGAGTATGAGACGGCGTTACTGCATACGGGCACGGTGGACGGTAACGTGCTCGACGGCGACCTCTATTGCCGTGGCGGTTTCGACCCGGCGTTCGGCCGGCGTGATATGGACCGCTTTGTTGACAGTCTGCGTGCGCTCGGCGTCGACACGATAACGGGCAGCCTGTATGCCGACGTTTCGATGAAGGACGCCGACCGGTTGGGTGAAGGTTGGTGCTGGGACGATGACAATCCTGTGCTCTCGCCGCTGCTCGTTTCGGGTGAAGATGACTTCGCCGAGCGTCTGCTTGACCGTCTGCGGCGTGCCGGCATCGTGGTGAGCGGAGGAGTGAAGACCGGGCGGACGCCGCGACGGGCCGGCGAACTGTGTACCGTCAGGCGTCCGATAACAGCCGTGTTGCCGCGCATGATGAAAGAGAGCGACAACCTTTATTCAGAGTCTGTGTTCTACAATCTTGCCGCATCGACCTCTGACGGCGCACCAGCCACGGCCAGGCAGGGACGCGCCGTGATGAACCGCTTGATAGAACGGCTCGGCTTCAGTCCGTCAAAATATTACATCGCCGACGGTAGCGGCCTCTCGCTTTACAACTATGTGTCGCCTGAATTGGAAGTGGCCTTTCTCCGCTACGCCTACAGTCATGACGGTATCTACGTGCCACTGTACCGGGTGATGCCCGTGGCGGGCGAGGACGGCACGCTCCGCAGCCGTATGCGGAGGGGCTATGCGCGCGGTAACGTGCACGCAAAGACGGGCACGGTGACCGGCGTCAGCGCCCTTGCCGGATATTGCAAGGCAGCCAACGGCCATGTGCTTTGCTTCTCAATCATCAATATGGGTATACGTCATGCCTCGTCCGGGCGCAATTTTCAAGACCGAGTGTGTGAGGCGTTGTGTCGCCCGTGATTTTCGGTGGACTTGGGCCGGCGCAACGGGGAGGTACTCCGTCGGTGCATACAGGCCTTTTGCATTCGCCTGTAACCATGTTGTTGATTACAGCTTTTTTATCTTCTTGTAACTTGTTGATAATCAGGTGGATAGCAAAAGGGTACCTTTCGCGGTGTGAAAGGTGCCCTTTTGCAGTGTATTTGATGCCCTTTTGCAGCGTGAAAAGCCTCCGTTTGTATGGCGGCGGCTGCCATGCCTGTATGCGAAGGGGCAGCCGTGAACTTTCGCGGTTGCCCCTTAGACTGTCTATTGCCGTTTTTTTACTCGGCCTTGGCTTCCGCTGCGCGGAAGTTTACCAAGTCTTCGGCTATGAAACTCTTAACGTAAGTGTAGTGGCCGATGACTTCCTCTTCGGCGTAACGTACATACACGTTTGCGCTCTTTGTGAAAAGTTCCGGCGCGCGGGTGGCGTCGTCGAGGATGAGCAGCGACATGAGGATGTCTCCGGTCATGTCGTAGAGGCGGCGTCCGAGGAAGTCGTGGGCCTCTTGGTCGCCCAGTTCCTTTACGTAATTGACGGCCTGTTCGTACAGTTCCGCCATCTTCTTAACGCGCTCCTTGAGCGGTTTAAGTTCTTCAGCCACGGTATCGTCAAGCATCTCTTTCATTATGCCGAGGTACGTTCCGTTGGTGATGTAGCGTATGGCGGCCACGACTTGCAGCTGAGTTGTGCCCTCGTAGATCGAGAAGATACGCGCGTCGCGGTAAAGGCGCTGGCACTTGTACTCCATGATGAAGCCCGAACCGCCGTGCACCTGGATGGCGTCGTAAGCGTTCTGGTTGACGTATTCAGAGTTCATACCCTTCGCAATGGGCGTGAAGGCGTCGGCCAGTTTGGTGTATTTCTTCAGCTCCTGGCGCTCTTCCGGCGTCAGCTTGCGTTCGCGTGAGATGTCTTCGAGAGCTTTGTATATGTCAACGTAGCGCGCCGTCATGTACAGTATGCTGCGCCCGGCGTCGAGTTTCGCCTTCATGCGTGAGAGCATATCGTAGACGGCCGGGAAGTTGATGATGGCTTTGTCGAACTGTTTGCGTTCCCTGGCGTAAGCCAACGCCTCGTTGTAAGCTGCCTGGCTAACGCCCACGCTCTGTGCGGCGATGCCGAGGCGTGCACCGTTCATCAGCGCCATCACGTATTTGATGAGGCCCAGTCGGGTGCTGCCGCACAGCTCTGCCTTGGCGTTCTTGAACACGAGCTCGCACGTCGGCGAGCCGTGTATGCCCAATTTGTTCTCTATGTGGCGCACTGTCACGCCGCCGTTGCGCTTGTCGTAGATGAACATCGACAGTCCGCGGCCGTCGCGTGTGCCTGCTTCGCTGCGGGCGAGCACGAGGTGTATGTCAGAGTCTCCGTTCGTGATGAAACGCTTTACGCCGTTGAGCAGCCAGCACCCCTGTTCCTCGCTGTACGTGGCTTTCAGCATTACTCGCTGCAGATCGGAACCTGCGTCGGGCTCGGTGAGGTCCATACTCATCGTCTCTCCTGCGCAAACGCGGGGAATGTACTTCTGCCTTTGCTCCTCGTTGCCGAACTCATAAAGCGTTTCGATGCAGTCCTGAAGGCTCCAGATGTTCTGGAAGCCGGCGTCGGCGGCAGCCACAATTTCTGATGCCATTGAGTAAGGCGTCACCGGGAAGTTAAGTCCGCCGTAGCGTCTCGGCATCGACACTCCCCAAAGTCCGGCCTTACGTGTGGCGTCGAGATTTTCATAGGTCTTCGAGGCGTAGTGCATACGGCCGTCAACGAGGTGCGGCCCCTCGGTATCCACTTCCTCGCTGTTGGGTTCAAGCACGTTGGCGGCGATGTCGCCTGTTATTTCCAACATCCTTTTATAGTTCTCGATGGCGTCCTCATAGTCAACGGGCGCGTCCGCGTAATCATCCTTGTCGGCGAAGTTGCGTTCCTTCAGCTCGACAATCCGTTTCATCAGAGGGTGGTTGAGGTGAAACTCAAACTCCGGATGGTCTGTATAATAGTTTGCCATTGTTTTTCTTTTTTTAGAAGTTATATAAGTTAAAGGTGTTATCGCTCGCTTCACTCGCTAAGAAGTTTAAGCCATTGGTTTTTAAAATGGCAAGAAAACCCATAAAGCCATTTATCTTTTTGCTTTTTTACCCTTTTACTTTTTTTACAACTCCTTAGTTAATTTGTTATTTACTGTTCTGCTTATAATACTTTATGAGCTTAGGAACGACGTCCTCTACAGTGCCGGTTATCACGTAGTCGGCTATCTGGTTGATTGGTGCGTCGGGGTCGCTGTTGATGGAGATAATGATGCCTGAGTCCTGCATACCGGCTATGTGCTGTATCTGTCCAGAAATGCCGCAGGCGATGTATACCTTGGGATGTACCGTTACGCCGGTTTGTCCGATTTGCCTGTCGTGGTCAACGAAGCCAGCATCAACTGCTGCACGGCTCGCGCCAACCTCTCCGTGCAACTCTTTGGCGAGCTGGAACAGCTGGTCAAACCCCTCTTTGCTACCCACTCCGTAACCTCCGGCGACTACGATAGGTGCGCCTTTGAGATTGTGCTTGGCGGCTTCCACATGGCGGTCAATAACCTTGACGATGAAGTCAGCCGGGTCGGTGTATTTGCTTGCGTCTGGATAAACCACCTCGTTCTTGGCCTCGCCGTCATACAACGCCTTCTGCATAACGCCGCTACGGACGGTCGCCATCTGCGGACGGTGGTCGGGGTTGACGATTGTTGCCACGATGTTACCTCCGAAAGCAGGGCGTATTTGGTAAAGCAAGTTGTCGTAATGGGTGCCCGATTTCTTATCGTCATAGTCTCCGATTTCGAGCTGTGTGCAGTCGGCTGTGAGACCGCTGGTGAGCGACGACGACACGCGCGGCCCCAAATCGCGTCCTATCACGGTGGCTCCCATAAGACAGATTTGCGGCTTTTCCTCCTTGAAGAGGTTTACCAAGATTGACGTATGGGGTGCTGAGGTGTATGGGAACAGTCCTTCGGCGTCGAAGACGAACAGCTTGTCGACGCCGTAAGGCAGTATCTGGCTTTCAACTTTGCCCTTGATGCCGGTGCCGGCAACCACGGCGTGCAACTCTACGCCAAGCTGGTTGGCGAGCTTGCGGCCTTTGGTGAGCAGTTCTTGAGACACTTCGGCCACGGTGGTGGCTTCTATCTCGCAATAAACAAAAACGTTATTCATTGTCTTATTTTTTAGGAGTTAAGGAGTTATGAAGTTAAGGAGTCAAGACAATAGCATTGTCGTCGTGACGCAGCTATGCGCTATAAGGCATTTGTCTTAACTCCTTAACTTCATAACTCCTTAACTCCATAATTATCCATGATTAGAATTTATCCGATTATTTTTTCTTCGAGCAGTTCCTTTATCATGCCTTCAATGTCGGCATCGCTGCTTGTGAGCGTTTTGCTTTCTTTGGCTTGGAACACGATGTTCTTAACTGTTTTCACCTTGGTGGGCGAGCCTGCCAGTCCGCATTGCTGCTGGTCGCCGTCGATGTCGGCCACAGACCATTGGTTGAGCGTCAGGTAAGGGCGCGTCTCGTACAGTTCGGCGTGCGGCGTTTCGGGCGTGCGCTCAAGCGGCACGGTGGCGTATTTGTATTTCATCACGAGCTTCGCGTTGCACGGGCGGCACGGGGCTGCGCTGCCGTTCACGGTGATTACGATGGGCATCGGTGCCTCCACGGTTTCCACTCCGCCGTCGATGTGTCGGCGTATGGTGAGCTTGCCGTCCTCGCATTTGAGTATTTCCTCGGCGTATGTCACTTGTGACAGGCCTAACTTCTGCGCCACCTGTGGCCCTACCTGGGCCGTGTCGCCGTCGATTGCCTGGCGTCCGCCGATGATGATGTCGGCCCCGCCGATGTGCTTAATGGCCGTAGCGAGGGCGTATGACGTGGCCAGCGTGTCGGCTCCGGCGAACAGTCTGTCGGTCAAAAGCCAGCCCGTGTCAGCTCCGCGGTATAGGCCTTGGCGTATGATTTCAGCCGCGCGTGGAGGTCCCATCGTGAGGATGCCGACCGTAGAGCCGGGATTTTGCTCTTTCAGGCGCAACGCCTGTTCGAGCGCGTTCAGGTCTTCGGGGTTGAAGATTGCGGGCAGTGCGGCGCGGTTGACCGTTCCTTCGGCAGTCATCGCGTCCTTTCCCACGTTCCTCGTGTCGGGTACTTGCTTGGCAAGTACGATGATTTTTAGTTTCATAGTAATATATAATAATGTAAAGTTCGTGATTGCAAAAATACACTTTTTTTACGTGTTGGCAAAAGAAAAGGTGGAAAAAGTAAGATAGGCAAACACCCACCACAGCCCTTTGGGAAGGTCGTGGTGGGTGTTTGTCCGTTTATGACTAAAGTCACTTCTTTTCCAGTGTCATCACTGCCTTGCCGTCGGCCGTCTTGAGTATCATCTTGCCGTCGGGGGTGATTTCGTATTTCGCCGTCTTGCCCATAGCGGCGAGCACCTTGTTTTCAGTCTCCATGTCGGCGCACATCATACGCGTCGAACCGGTCTGTCCGAAGTCGATTGCTCCCTGCTTGGGGTCTGCGTTGATGCCGCCCACGAGGTTGTTGCATCCTGTGCATCCGTAGAGGCGTTGCTCCTTGACGTTGAAACCGATGAACGCTTCCTTCTCGCCGGGGACGGCTTTAAGGGCTTGGCCTTCAACCTCGGTTATTTTCCACTCTCCGTCGAGCGCGTCGAGCGTGGCTGCTGCGTTGCGCGCCGTGCCGCATGATGTCATGGCGGCAAGTGCGCCGGCCATACACATTGTGATGAATAGTTTTTTCATTGCTTGGTTCTTTCCTTTTACGTTGAAAAACAATTATTTACCTTCCTGCTGTTGCGCTTCCACGCTTAGCAGGCTGCAAATGTAGTCTTTTTATGCAACATACGGTCAGGTGGTAAGTTAAGAAATGTGATTTGCCGAAAAGCCGTATATAAATCCTGCCATATCGGATAAGTTGTCCGCCATGCCGTTGTGACGGTTTGCCGGGTTAACGGGCGTGTGTGCTTACATTTTGGTTTCGGATGAAGCTCTTGTGTTGCGTTATTTTGCAAGATAAAAGTCCTGACGGCAAATAATGCAGGGAAAAGTGTGCAGCTGTAACAGCTTGAAGGCGTGTGCTTTACTGCTGTCATGTGGTTAAGTGTGCATTGATTAGGGGCTTGCCATGCTGCGAAAGGTGCCTTTTTGCATTGTAAAAGGATGCCTTTTACATTGCCAAGGGGCACGGATTGCGGTGGGTAAGACGGCCTTTTTGTGCCCTTTTATGGTTGAATACGGTTTTAAAAGCATCGTTTTACACCTGTTCTTCCTGTTGTTGTGTTTCGGTGAAAGCCATGTTTGGCGGTGTGCCACGCCTGTTTTGCAATTTCATACGGAGATTTCAGTGTTGTCAGAATGATAGTGGTCGGTGCCTGCTTGGTTGCATTTTGACATACCGAGGTGATTGTGACGTCCGCTTCTTGTTACGATTAAACAGTCATTCAGGTTATGCCGTTTTTGTTCCGAACGGGCCGGTTGTTCATGAAAATCGCTATATTCAGGTGAGATAAGTTGTATTTCGGAAATGCAAAATTTAAAGGTGATTATTTACGAACCTACCCTTGCCATTATGTTTATTTAACATTTTATTATATCTCATTGTCACACAGTTAATTTTTCAACCTTACCCAATCCTATGGATTTAAGCGA